>JASHSG010000140.1 GCA_030040935.1 Acidobacteriaceae bacterium
GCTTTGACGAGGCTTTGGCAGTGGCCGACGCGAGGCTGAAGCTTCTCGATAACGACAGCGACGCATACGCCGCCAAGATGGAAATCGAAGCCAATCGCGGAGATTTTGCCGCCGCGCATGCGTGGGGCGAGAAGCAGTTGGCGCTCGGCCAGGAGAACGCAGAAATGCTGAATGGGCTGGCATGGGACGCGCTCTTCACCGGCAAAGTGACCGACGAGGATGTGGCAACGGCCGTGAAGGCGACGCAACTCGAAAAAGACGCGCCGGACATCCTGCATACGCTGGCGTGCCTGTATGCGGAGGTCGGCAAGACGAAGGAGGCTCACGATCTGCTGTTGCGCGCCATGGACGATTGGAATCTGGATGAGCCGAACGACGAAGTGTGGTATGTGCTGGGCCGCATTGCGGAGCAGTACGGCGAGCGCGACATCGCCATCGCCGACTATCGCAAGCTGAAAAAGCCGAAGGAGATTCTCGCGGTTCCCACGTCGACGTGGCGCCTGGCGCAGATGCGGCTGATGGCGATGGGAGCGGAGCAGACGGCGCCGGCTGATTAAACTGGACGGCGCCAGCCGGTCCGGTCATTGTTGCTGCTGCATCTGCTGCATATCCATAAAAGGCGCGGGCAGGTCGGGCGGCTGCTGCGCGCGCTCGACGAGCACGCTCCAGTCCTCCGGGATGGGCAGCTGGCGGTCCAGCGCCGGCGGCTGTTCGCTGGCTTCAACTTTCACGGCGACGTAGAGCTCGCTGGCGGTCTTGCCGCGAAAAACGCCGTGCGTGGGCGGAACATCGGCATAATCGCGCCCCACTGCAGTGCGGATGTGGCGATGGTGCGCGATCAGATTGTTGGTGGGATCGACGCCGACCCAGCCCAGATGCGGAAGCAGAGCCTCAACCCAGGCGTGCGTCGCATCGGGAGTGGAGCGGTCGTGATCGTCGCTGCCGCGGTATAAGTAGCCCGATACGTAGCGCGCAGGAATGCGCACGTGGCGCAGGAGGGCGATCATGGTATGGGCAAAATCCTGGCAGACGCCTGCGCCGTTGAGGATGGCCTCGTCGATGGGCGAATCGACGCGCGTGGAGCGGGGCACATAATCGAAGTAATGGAAGAGGCGTTGGTTGAGCTCGAGCACGAGATGGAGCGGATCGTCGCGGCGCACGACGTCCATTCTGCTGGCGAGTTCGACGAGCGCCGGCGTTTCCGCGGCGAAAGCACTGGGCAGCAGCATCTCGGAGTAATCGCCGGCCTCAACCAGCTCGTCAAGCTCGCCCCACGCATCGGGTGAAAGAAAGTGGGGCACGTCGGGCAGCGGCTGCTGCTCGACGACGGACTCGGCCACAATGACGAGCTGATTGTGCTCGCCGGGAATGTCGAAGTGCTGGACATTGTTGCCCAGATGGTCGCGATAGCTGAAGACGCGGCAGCGCGGGCTGACGGAGAGTGAGAAGGTGAGGCAGTGCTGGCTGGAGTCGGAGCGGGGGTGCATGCGCGTCTCCATGATGCTCTCGCTGATGGGCTGCGAGTAGCGGAAGCGCGTCAGGTGGCGGATGAAATAAAAGTTCATAAGCTACACCGCCAGCGCGGATTGAATGGAATAGTGCACATAATTACGGTAAACCAGCTCATGGATGCGAAGACATTGCTCGCGGATGTTATGGAGAAACGCCGCCGCGTCGGTGGCCAGAATCTCGGCGATGGTGGTATAGCCAAGCATGGCATGCAGCTTGCCGACGCCGGCAAAAATCTCATCGGGCACGCGCCGCCCTCCGGCGCGCTGTATGGACTCAATGGCGGTGCGGATGTTGTCCACGCAGTAGCGTATGGCATGGGGAAAATCCCGGTTGAGGACAAGGAACTCGAGAATCCGTTCGGCGGATAGATCGGCTGTGTAGACCTGGCAATAGGCTTCGAAGGCCGTGGAACACCGCAGCAAGCCGACGAGCTCGAGATACTGATAGCCCGACGATTCCCTCTCATGGGCGTGAAACAGCTCCGACTGATAAACCTCGAGCAGCGTGGCCGTGGCGTAGGCGCGCTCGAGGGAGCGCCCGAGGCGGATGAACTGCCAGCCCTGGCCGTGAATCATGGTCGAGTCGCCCACACCCTGGAAGAGATGAATGCCGTCGACCACCGAAGCCAGCATGTCTCCGGCGCTGGTGGCGTACTGAGTTTGCGCGTTGGGAGAATGAATGTGGTGAAAAAGGCGATTGAGCCGCTGCCACTGTTCAGTAGAAATCTCTTCGCGGACCTGGCGCGCATTCTCGCGCGCGGCATTGATGCAATAGGTGACGGAGGAGGGATCGAGATGATCGAAGACCAGCTTGTGCGCCCTGGATTCAAGCGAACCGTTCCACGCGATTCCCAGGGGCCTTCCCAGGGCCGCCGTCATTCTCTGCCAGCGCTCGTCCGCGTTGGCGCCGCCGGGATCGAGCATCAGGCCCATGGTGACGTCGAGCAGCCTCGCGGTGTTTTCCGCTCGCTCCAGGTAGCGGCTCATCCAGTAGAGGCTGTCGGCGACGCGCGATAGCATCGTGCTTCTTTCACCTCCGGTCCGGCCTTCCCGAAACAGACTTATTCCAGAACCCATGTGTCCTTGCTTCCGCCACCCTGTGAAGAGTTGACTACGAGCGATCCTTTCTCGAGCGCCACGCGCGTCAACCCGCCGGGCACGATGTTCACCTTGTCGCCAAAAAGAATGTAAGGGCGCAGATCGACGTGACGCGGCTCCAGGCGGTCGTCGACCAGGCAGGGCGCGCGCGAAAAATCGAGCGTGGGCTGCGCGATGTAGTTGCGCGGGTTGGCGTCGATCTGGCGGGCGAAGTCCTCGCGCTGCCGGGCCGAGGATTGCGGGCCAATGAGCATGCCGTAACCGCCGCTTTCGCCCACCGCCTTGACCACCAGTTTTTCGAGGTTGGCCAGAACGTGCTTGCGCTCCTTGTCCTCGCTGAGCAGAAAGGTTTCGACGTTGGGCAGAATCGGATCTTCATCGAGGTAGTAACGAATCATTTTGGGGACATAGGCGTAAACCGCCTTGTCGTCGGCGAGGCCGGTGCCAAACGCGTTGGATACGGTAACATTGCCGGCGCGGTAGGCGTTGAACAGCCCGGCGCATCCCAGGGCGGAGTCGGCGCGGAAGGCCAGAGGGTCGCTGAAATCGTCGTCGACGCGACGGTAGATGACGTCAACTCTCTTGAGGCCGTCGGTGGTGCGCATGTAAACGATGTTGTCGTGGGTGACAAGATCGCGGCCTTCGACGAGATCGATGCCCATCTGGCGGGCGAGATACGTATGCTCGAAGTACGCGGAATTGAAGACGCCGGGCGTGAGCAGCACGATGTTGGGCTCGGGCCGGCCCTCGGGCGCCAGCGAGCGCAGCGTGGCCAGCAGGACCTGCGGGTAGTGTTCGATGGGGCGAACGCCGTAGCTCGAAAACAGTTGCGGAAAGGTGCGCTTCATGACGCGGCGGTTCGTGAGCATGTAACTCACTCCCGAAGGCACGCGCAGATTGTCTTCGAGCACAACGAATTCGCCGGTCGAGAGCCGGAGCAGGTCCGAGCCGACCACCGCGATGTAGACGTTGCGCGGCACCTGGAGCCCGCGCATCTGCCTGCGGTAGTGCTTGCAACTGTAGACGAGCTCGCGCGGGACCATGCGGTCGGCGAGTATCTTGGCGTCGGAGTAAACGTCGCGCAGAAACAGGTTGAGGGCGGTGATGCGCTGCGTAAGCCCGCGCTCGATCGAATCCCACTCACTGGCTGTGACCAGGCGAGGCAACAGATCGTAAGGGAAGATACGCTCGGTGCCCTCTTCGCGACCGTAGACGGTGAAAGTGATGCCCTGGGTGAGGAAGGCGAGATCGACCGACTGTTTGCGGCGGCGCAACTCGTCGGCGGGCAAGGCAGCGAGCGTCTCGGCGAGCGCGCGGTAGTGCGGCCGCACTTCTCCGCCAGGCGCGCGCATCTCATCGAAGGCCTGGTCGAGCGGGTAGTCTCCGAAGAGCGGTTCCAACTCGACTGGGTGGCCTGCGGTCATATCTGTTTGGCAAACTTTCCCGGCATACAAATTCAGAACGATGGCAGCTGAGCGAAATGATCCGGCCGCATGCTCACCACCTTAACGGCCTCAGGGATCAGCGTCTTCGCGTTCTGTTCTTCTGTTTTTAGCACGCCGGCTATAAAGGAGCCATTAGAAATCGCGGATCGCTGTTGTGTGCTCGATAAAAGAAAACCGGCGCAGCCGTTCGAGGACTGCGCCGCTTGTGTTGGCGGGTTGCTGGGCATTTTCAGATAAACGCCTTTACCCGCTTGTGAACCATTTGCAAGCCGTCCCGACGGGCTGGTCCTGCTCGCTGGTCCGATACGCCTTAAGCCGCAACCATAGACGGCTCATTCACGGTGTTCACCGTCTTCAGGATACGCGCGACAATCTGGTATGGGTCGGCCTCGGAATTGGGACGGCGATCTTCGAGATACCCCCTGTAGCCGTTCTTGATGAAGTTCACAGGGAGCCGGATAGAAGCGCCGCGGTCCGACAGGCCGTAGCTGAACTTGTCGATGGCTTGTGTTTCGTGCAGGCCAGTGAGGCGCAGATGGTTGTCGGGGCCGTAGACTTCGATGTGCGCGGCGATATTGTTCTCGAAGGCTTTCATCAGAGCCTCGAGATACTCTTTGCCCCCCACTTCGCGCAGGTGCCTGGTAGAGAAGTTGGTGTGCATGCCGGAGCCGTTCCAGTCGCCCTTGATCGGCTTGCAATAGAGCTGGAAGTCCACCTCGTATTTTTCGCACAGGCGCGCCATCAGATAGCGGGCGGTCCAAAGATCGTCGGCCGCCTTGTGTGAGCCTTTGCCGAATATCTGGAACTCCCATTGACCTTTGGCCACTTCCGCGTTGATTCCCTCGTGGTTGATGCCTGCGTGGAGACAGAGATCGAGATGTTCCTCGACGATGGTGCGGGCGATGCTGCCCATGTATTTGTAGCCCACGCCGCAATAATACGGGCCTTGCGGCCCTGGGTAGCCTTCCTCGGGGAAGCCGAGCGGACGGCCGTCTTTATAAAGAAAATATTCCTGCTCAAATCCAAACCAGAGGTCCGGGTCATCGGGAGCGGTCGCGCGCATATTGGTGGAATGCGGGGTGCCATCGGGATGCATCACTTCGCACAGAACGATAAAGGCGGCTTTGCGTGCGCCATCCGGGTAGAGAGCCACGGGCTTCAGGATGCAGTCGGATTTGCTGCCCTCTGCCTGCATGGTGGAGCTGCCGTCAAAGCCCCAGAGGGGCAAGTCGGCGAGGACGGGCGTTTTATCAAAGTCCTTGATCTGCGTTTTGCCGCGCAGTTCAGGTATGGGTTTCTTGCCATCGAGCCAGATGTACTCCAACTTGTACTTTGACATAGGTCTCCTTATTCGTTTCTTAGGGATTTGAGGGACAGCCCCAGCAGCGAATGCACCTGCGGCCAGTTGAGGGATCAATCTCAGATTAAACTGTCGAAGCGTGAATCGCATAAGGATGGCATAAGGAAATGCAGAAATCCTGTGGAAGCCAGTTGGAAGCAAAAATCGCGCCTGAAAATCGACGGCCGGGAAGGCCACGACCCGAGACTGATTGCCAGTTGACGTGGACGAAACGAGCGGACCCAGAACTCCATTCGTCGCTTCCCCGGCCCATTCGTCGTCACCCTTAAGCTGCTGGCGGAGCGTCCTCGCCGCTGAACCCAGAGCGTATCTGGCTAGGTTATTCTGGGTGATTGGAGGTTGGGGGCCGCGATGGTCACTGGGCGACGCTTCGTTTTCGGCATTCTGGCGGCACAGATCATTTTTCTGCCCTGCCTGCGCTCGCAGCAGGCCGCCTCGCAGGCCGAAGACTTTGTTCGCGCGCACTACACGAAGTATGAGTACCGCATTCCCATGCGCGACGGCGTGAAGCTGTTCACTGCCGTGTATGTGCCGAAGGCGCCGGCGTTTCCCGACGATCCCGGACCCTACCCGTTCCTCATGGAACGCACGCCCTACGATGTGGAGCCTTACGGCGAGGACCGCTATCCCGCCCAGCTCGGACCTTCGGACGAATTCGAAAAGTCCGGTTACATTTTCGTCTACCAGGACGTGCGCGGGCGCTGGATGAGCGAGGGCACATTCGTCGAGATGCGCCCGCATATCGACGAGAAGAAATCCCCTCGGGACGTGGACGATTCCTCCGACACATACGACACAATCGAATTCCTTTTGAAGAACGTGCCCAACAACAACGGCAAGGTTGGCATTTGGGGCATCTCGTATCCGGGGTTCTACACGTCGGCGTCGATCATAGACGCCCATCCGGCGATCGCGGCCGCCAGCCCGCAGGCGCCGATGACGGACCTTTTTCTGGGCGATGACTCGTATCACGGCGGGGCCTTTATGCTGGCGGC
>JASHSG010000141.1 GCA_030040935.1 Acidobacteriaceae bacterium
TGCCTCTTTGAAGCGCCCAGCGCCGATCGCGTCAAAGAAGCCAACGAGACGGCCCACATTCCTTTCAACCGCATTGTCGAAGCGCTCGATCTGACTCCGTAATCGGGCTGCCTGCACTCAAGCCTCTCGCTGAGGTTGAATGCGCCATCTCCGGCGCTTTTTACCTCCCCGCGCGGTACGTGTGCGCGCCGGCACGAGGGGAGAGCGGATCCTTATCTGATACTTGTTTATGGCTTTCCGATTCCCGGCCCCTGACCTTGCTCTGCCAACCTTTCCAGCGCATCGCACGCCGTCTTCACGCCATTCTCGTGCGCCACTTCATCGGCCGCCGCGCGCGCCCTCGTTTCAAACTCCGGCTCGGCCAGCATCGCCCGCACCTTCCGCACCACGCGCCACGGTTTGTAGCTCGATCTCTGAATCACCCGCGCCACGCCCAGTCTGCGCATGCGCCGCGCATTGTCGGGCTGGTCGTGCGAGTAGGGCATGATCAGCATTGGCCGCCCCGCGCGCAGGCACTGCGCAGTCGTGCCCACGCCGCCCTGGTGGACCACCAGCGACGCCCGTGGAAATAACCCCGAATACGGCGCGTATTCCGCCACGCAAATTGAATCGGACAGTTCGCCCTTGGGCCGGTTTCTCGCGTCCATCCCGATTAACAGCACCGCGCGCACGCCCAGCTTCTTCGCGGCCTTCGCCGACTGTTCGTAAAAATCTCCCGCCGCCAGCACCGCCGCCGAACCAAGCGTAAACACCACCGGCGCTTCGCCCGCATCCAGAAATCTCTCCAGATTTTCCGGCAGCGCCGCGTTCCCCGCATCGGCGTCGTAAAAGCAGAACCCCGTGATCAGCGTGTGCTCCGGCCAGTCCTTTTGCTCGGTGCCAAGCAGGCGCGAAAACAGCGCCAGCACGAGGTCCGGCGAATGCTTGGCGTCGAAGATCGGATTCTTGCCGCGTGGCAACCCCAATTCGCGCCGCAATTCGTACACCGGCTCGGGCCATTGGCGCGTCACAAAGCGCGCCAGCCGCCGCATCGCACGTCCCATCCCCGGAGCTTTGTCGGCCCGCGCCAGCCTGGGATACGGCGGCAAAACCGGCGGATCGTATGCCGAGAAAAACGAGAACGGCGCCAGCACGTAGCTCGCCCATTTGATGCCCGTCACCTCGGCAACAATCGGCCCCGCATAATTCAGCTCGCCCAGCAGCATTAAATCAGCACGCGCCGGTTTCGTCGCTGCGTCGAGCAAATCGTCGTAGGTTTGGCGCAGGACGGGATATAGGAACTCCCGCAGCCCCGTCTCGGTCCCCTTCTTTACGTCGTAGACCATCTCTACGAGCAGCGTGTTGGTGGGATCGATGTCGGGCCGCAGCGCGTGAAATGTAAGGCTTAGCGGCTCAATTTTTGGGCGATAAACGTTGGGCAGCGCCATCACCGGAGTGTGGCCGCGCCGTTTCAGCTCTAGAGCAATCGCGATCAGCGGGTTGATGTCCCCGTACGTTCCAATATTCGACAGGACAATGCGCAAACGTGGCTCCCCGCTCCTTTATTGATCCGCAACTTTGAGACTAATGCATCCGCGCCGCGAATGAACCGCAGTCCTGCCCGGATCAGAGTTGTCTCGGAAGGTTCGGCGCTCGGCCGGGGGCGCAAAAAACAAATACGCGGACCGTGTGCGGATCTAGCCGGGGCGGAGTGAGAAAGGGCCTTCAGGCCGCTCGACACCTCACAGAAATGTTGGCGTCCAGCCCGGGAGACTAATTCGCGCTTGCCGGCTTGGGCCCCGCATTCGCGCACGCCGGCGGCACGTCAACCAGCGTCGGCTGCAGATCGGGCCAATATGGGCTCTGCTTCAGCAGAGCACAGAAATCCGAGAGCGCCGGCAGCGGAGCCTGCTGAGCCTTCGGCCCCAGCGCGTCCACAAATTTCCACGCCGATTGCGAATTACCGGAGTAGATCAGGTCCAAAACTGTCTGCCACATCGTCGTTCCGATCGAATCCGCATCGCCCGCCACCACAACCTTTTTCGCGTCCGCCAGATCCTTGTTCCACTCCGCGGTCGTCGGCGCCGGCTTCTTCATCATGTTGGTATCCAGATGGAATCCCCCGCCATTCTTGTCGTCGGTCCAACGCAGCGTCACCACTTCCGACGGCGAGCACGCAAAGCACGTCGGCCAGTAGCCGAAGGTCCAATCGGCCGTCAAGTAGTCGTAGTGCCCGTCGGCCTCACGCTCAAAGTGCGCAAGGTCGTCGTCGGAATCGTTCAGCGTGGCCAGCAGCTTGAACTGCGGCGCAAGCTCGAAAACATAATGGATCTCGCAGCAGTGCGCTCCGCCGGTGTAGAGAGACACAATCATGTCCGGATTTCCGCGCCCCGTCACGTCGGTTCCGTCTCGAATCACCGGGATATCGTTCTGCGAGTCTCCCGGCTGCCCCAGGGTGTAGGTTTCAAAGCTGTCGACGCTCTGGTTGTACACAACCTTGCCTTCAGTTGTCGCCTGCACACATGCGCCGTCGCTGCTCTTGTATGCCGCAAACACATACTGCCCCACCGTCGCCGTGTCCGTCTGGTTTTTGGCCGCGCACGCCTGCGCCGGATTCTCCGCCGGCCCCTGCGCGAAAGCTCCAGCCGCCGCAATCGAAACCGCCGCTGCGAGCGCGCTCCGCGCCATCGCCAGTTTTCTCGATTCTCGCATCATCGCTGCCCCTCGATTGTGACCAAGATAGCACCAGGACGCTTCGCAGCCGGATTCATTGCGCCTCTCGTCTCTTCATCGCGCATTGATTTTGCGATCCATCTGCGCCTGCTATCCTTGCTGCGTTCGAATTCGTCCTGGAGCCGCGAATGTCCCGCTTCAAACTTCCGATCGTTGCGATGTCGGTCGCCGTCCTCACGTCTACTGCTCCAACTCTCGTCGCCGCCCAGCAGCCGGCCGCCGCGCCCGCTCCTTCGCAAGGCCCCTACCATATCGTCGACCGCTGGCAGATCGGCGGCACCGGCGG
>JASHSG010000142.1 GCA_030040935.1 Acidobacteriaceae bacterium
AACCGGAGCTTTATCAGGTGATGTCGACCAAGTCTCAGAGAGCTTGGTAGATTGCGGATCAGGGCGGAAGGGGACTGGCGACTTATCTCACGGAGAAATCGACTATTTTTCTGACAGTAATCTCAGGCGCGAGACGCTCTCCGGTCCCTTTCAGAGCCCAATACCCGAGAGTTAGCCCGCAAATGCGTGCAAGCTGCGACATTTCTCTCTAAGTTGTTGATTCTATTGACTCGCTGGCGGAGAGGGAGGGATTCGAACCCCCGATACCCTTTCGGGTATGCCGGTTTTCAAGACCGGAGCCATCAACCGCTCGGCCACCTCTCCGCGGACTGCCGGCCATCTCTGATTGTACGTCGAGTCGAGCCGATCGAAGAATCCGGGCACCGTGAACCGCCATGGGCACCGATCGGAGACGGAAGGAGGTAGCGCCCATCCCCGCCCTGCTCAAGCTCTCAATCTATGGCTTGCCTTCGAGCTCATCGGCCAATGCTCCCACTCCATAAATCTTGCGCAGGCCTTCGATGATTCCCGCGGAGTGGACTGCGACCGCCCGGTTTCTTGTGCCGTCGTAAACGAAATTCCCTGCCAGCGACTCGATGTCTCCGTCGAAAACGAGTCCCACCAATTCGCCATCCCTGTTGACGACCGGTGAGCCGGAGTTGCCGCCGGTTACATCGCAGGAACTAACAAAATCCATCGGCGTAGCCAGGTCGAGCTCATCGCGAGCCGCCTCCTCCTTTGGAGAGAGGTTCCACGGCGCTTTATCGCTGAAACTGGCGGCGCGATCGTAGAGCCCATAAAACGTGGTAAACGGGGGGGCGGTGGTTCCGTTATACGGATAGCCTTTGACCGTGCCGAAGCTGAGCCGCAGGGTAAATGTGGCGTCGGGATACGCGTTCTTGCCATAGACTGCGAAGCGCGCTTTTCCCAGCTTTTCATCTGCCGCCGCGAAGACGCTGGAGATATGGTCGCGATAGAAGATATAGCTCGCACGCCAGACTGGATCCACGCGGCGCGCGGCCACGATCATGGGATCCGAGGAAGCGGCCACGGCTGCTTCTCCTCCATCGAGCAGGCTCTTGCGGAATGCGGGATCGCCCAGCCTGGTGCCGTCGACCAGCGCGTCGACCGTTTTGTCGATGTCGCCGCCCTGCAAGATCGCCTGCAGATACTCGTCGCTGGCTCCCAGCTTTTCCTTCGCCAAGGTCAGGGCCGTGGTCATATAAAGCTTTTCAACCGACGGATGAATGGGTGCCGGTGAAAGAAGCTGATAACGCAGGGAATCCAACCCTGCCTCGTGATACTGCGGCAATCGTTCGCCATCCGGCTTCTTCACTTCGACCACATACTGCACGATCTGCAATGCAAAACTGAACAGCTGGCTGTCTGTTCTCCGCAGGATTCTTTTTGGCATCTCGGGCCGGGCAAGGTCGACCGCGTGCGCCACCTCATCCCACGCGTCGCCGTATTCTTTCTCGAGCTCGGGATCCGCAGCCACCTTATCGCGCAGGTCTTTCTCTTCTGCCTCTTTCTTGGCCAGGACGACTTTGTCAGTGAGCGCCTCTTCGCGGCCCAAGTAGGCCTTCAGGCTGTTCTGGAGCCGAAACACATTTGTTTCCACCAGCTCTGCGTTTTCCGGGGTCTGCTTTTGAAACGCTTGCTCCGCGTCGACGCGCCGTTCAAGATACTCAATGAACTGCGGCTCGATTACATCGCGTTCCAGAAGCAACTCCGCCACGGTGCCCTGGCGCGAAGTCGATCCCGGATGGCCCGAGACGAACACCAGTTCTCCCGGCGCCGCGCCTTTCGCACTCCACTTCAGGTAATTCTCTGTGTCCAGCGGCTTGCCGTTGTCATAGACGCGATAGAGGGCTATATCGAAGTCGTACCTTGGATAGGTAAAGTTATCCGGATCGCCTCCGAAAAAGGCAGCCTGCTCCTCGGGAGCGAACACCAGCCGCACGTCGGTGTACGCTTTGTATTGATACAGCCAATACTCGCCGCCGTTGTAAAGCGTCACCACGTCGGATCGCAGGCCGGTCTTGTCTTTACTCTCCCTCTCAATGGCGGCGATTTCCGCGTCGCGCGCCTCCAGTGCGCCGGTGTCATCCCTGGCGCCCTTGGCTGCGCCTTGCACGCGCGCCGTTACGTCCTGCATGCCCACCAGCACATTCACTTCCAGATCGGGAGTCTTCATCTCCTGGTCCGGCGTCGCGGCATAAAACCCGTCGCGCACATAATCGTGCTCAGGTGTCGAGTTCTTCTGCAGCTCGTCTCGCGCAACGTGATGGTTCGTCAGCAACAGCCCGTTGGGGCTGACAAACGAGCCCGATCCGCCGTCATTGAGCCTAACGCTCGACAGGCGCAGGTGATCGAGCCATTCCTGCGTGGGGCGAAAGTTGTATTTGTCGGCCAGTTCCTTAAGCGGCGGATTGTCGAACGTCCACATGCCCTCTTCGCCGCATGCCGGCGCAACCACCGCGAAAAGCAAAGTGAAAATCGGAATCGCGGAACGAAGTGCACGAAAATTCATAGCGTCCTCATTGGTTCGCGAGCGCCATCCGACGGCACGCGATTATGGCTGCGGCAGAACCAGCACTTCCACGCCGGAGGCCGCGTCTTTTTGGTGGAACACCTGCTCGGTTGCCTTTTGAAAGTCCACCGGCTTCGCGAAGGGAATGTCGGTGAAAGTTTGCGGATTGCGGTCGGTGAGCGGGAACCACGAGCTCTGGACCTGAACCATGATGCGATGGCCGCGGCGGAAGGTGTGATACAGATCGGGCATGGTGAAATCGAGTTCGGTTTCCTTGCCCGGCACCAGTGGCACCGGCTTCTCCCAGCTCGATCGGAATTTTGCGCGGAATGGCTCGCCGCGCAGCAATTCCTGATAGCCACCCATGTGTAACGGCACTTCATCAATCACTCGCTTGTTCGGTATCGAGACGTCCTGTGAATCCTCATCGGGATAAACATCGATGAGCTTGACGTCGAAGTCGGAATCGGTGCCCGAGCTGGCTACCTTCAAATGCGGCGAAATCGGGCCCGCAATCGTGAGATCCTCCGCGAGAGGTTGAGTCTCATACGTGAGCACGTCGGGCCGGTAGCTGGCGAAGCGCTGGTCGTCGACCATGTAGCGCTGCGGCACGGTGTCGGTGGTGTAGCCCACGAACGGCACAGGGTGGTTCGGGTCGCTCACGTACTCGTCCGAACTCGTGGTTTCAACCGGCGCATCGAAACTGAGCCCGCCGCCGGCGTGAAAGTAGAGGGTCTTCAAAACCCCATTCTTCGGCGGCCATTCGTCGTAGCGGCGCCAAACGTTGGCTCCGGTCTCAAAGACGATTGCCGTGGGAAGAAGCCTGCCAGCTCCCTTCAAATAATGCTCGAAAAATGGGAATTGAATGTTGGCGCGGAAGTAAAGTGAAGTTTTGGCGTTGAACCCGATATCGCCCAGGTGGTCGCCGTCGTTGCGCGCCCAGCCTCCATGCACCCATGGCCCCTCCACCAGAGTGACGGGCGTCCCGGGATTGAGTTTTCGGATCGAGTTGAAGGTGCGGTATGGGCCTTCGAGGTCTTCGGCGTCGTACCATCCCCCCACTACAAGAACCGCGCACTTGATATTCGTCATGTGCCGCGACAGATCGCGCGACTGCCAGTAATCGTCGTAGGTGTCGTGCTTGAATTGGTCGTCCCACATCCACGTCGCGCCGCTCAGGTACCGGTCCAGGCTGGCCACATTGCCGGCCTTAAGAAAAAAACTGTAGCTGTCGGGCGTGCCGAAATCGAATGGCGCCTCGGGCTTGGGCAGCACCGGATTCTGTTGGGGATGAAAAAACGGCGCATAGAACTCAAATCCCGCCGCCAGCATAAAGGCCCCGCCGTGATACGAGTCATCGCCCAGAAAAAGGTCCGTCATCGGCGCCTGCGGGCTGGCGGCCGCGATCGCCGGATGGGCGTCTATGATCGACGCCGACGTGTAGAACCCCGGATACGAGATGCCCCAAATGCCAACCTTGCCGTTGTTGTT
>JASHSG010000143.1 GCA_030040935.1 Acidobacteriaceae bacterium
CTCGTTTAGAATCGGAGAGGCTGCGGAGAAGCAGACCGCATCTAATTCTATTGCCCGCGCGCAAGCGGCCTGAGAAGAGCCTGCTGCGGCGGGTGATCGTGTGAAATCGGGAAGGCAATGCGAGCAAAGACAGCGGTGGTGCTGGGCGCCCAGTGGGGCGACGAAGGCAAGGGGAAGATAGTTGACGTGCTCAGCGAGCGGTTCTCCGCTGTGGCGCGCTACGCCGGAGGGCATAACGCCGGACACACCGTCATTATCGGCGAGCACAAGTTCGTTTTGCAGCTCATTCCCTGCGGAGTGCTTCGTCAGGGATGCAAGAGCGTCATCGGGAACGGTGTCGTCCTCGATCCCATCGCCTTCTTGAGCGAGGTGGACCGCATTCGCGAGCTGGGCGTTGAAATCGACGGGAATTTATTCGTCTCCAACCGCGCGCAGGTGATCCTGCCATACCACCGCATGATCGAGCTGGCAGCGGAAAGCGCGCCTGGGCGCAAGAAGATCGGCACCACCAGTCGCGGCATCGGACCGGCGTACGAGGACAAAATGGCGCGCAGCGGATTGCGCGTGGTCGATCTGCTGCATCCCGCGCTGCTCAAGACGCACATTGAAGCGGCCTGCGCAGAGAAGAACGCGATTGCCCACGCGCTTTTCGGCACCGACCCGCTGGACCCCGAAAGAATGTACGAGGAGTACGCGAAGGCGGCCGAAAGGATACGACCTTTTGTCGCCGATACGAGCCGCATGCTGAACGCCATTTTGGCCAGGGGCGGCAGCATCATGTTTGAAGGCGCGCAGGGAACGATGCTCGACATCGATCACGGGACTTATCCGTTCGTGACTTCTTCTTCAGCTACCGCGGGCGGCGCGTCGACGGGAACCGGCGTGGGGCCGACGGCGATCGGCACCGTAATTTCGGTAACCAAGGCTTACGTGACGCGCGTGGGCGGGGGCCCATTCCCCACGGAGATTCACGACTCGGCCGGAGATCTGCTGCGAGCGCGCGGCCACGAATACGGCGCTGTGACCGGGCGGCCGCGGCGCTGCGGCTGGCTCGATATTCCGATGCTGCGCTATTCCAACCAGGTGAACGGTGCGGAATGGCTTGTGGTCACCAAGCTTGACGTTCTCGATGAGCTCGAAGAGATTCCGGTCTGCATCGGATACGAGATTGATGGGAACGTCACCGACGAAGTTCCGGCAGATGTGCGTGGGCTCGATGCGATCAAGCCACGTTTCACCACGCTCAAGGGGTGGAGGCAGTCGACGGAGGGAATCACCGCATTTGACAAGCTCCCGAGTGCCGCCCGCGAGTACCTCGGTTTCCAGGAACGCGAGAGCGGGGCGAGGATCGGCATGATTTCAACGGGCCCCGATCGCGGCCAGACCATCGTGCTCCCGGAATTCGCCGCGGCGCTTGCCACCATTGCGTCCTAAGACGATTCATTCCGTCTAATTGGGTCGGACGGACCAGGCAAAATTCGGCCCGCCGCCGGCGCGCCTTTATGGGATTTCCATTTGACCAGCGTATGGTTTCCAGAATACCGTGTACGCGTATGCCGGGATCTGTAAACGTCTCCTCAAGCCCCGCTTACCTCCGCCTCCTTCCCGGGCGCGCTGTTGCAACGCTTTTTGCGTGTGTCGTTTGCGCCGTCCCTCTGTGCGCAGCGATGCCGATGGGGCAAAAGCACGAGAGCCGCCACGATATCGATCAGCTTGAGGATGAATGGCGCGATGCCGTGCTGACATCAAACACCAAGGCGATGGATTCGCTGTTGGCTGTGGATTACATGGGCATTACCGCATCGGGCACCCTGCAATCGCGCGATGAGACGCTGCAGAACATGAGCTCGGGCGGCCTGCATTTCTCGCAGCTCGATCTGTCGGATCGCAAGGTCCGGTTCTATGGGACAACGGCAGTGGTCACCTCACTGGCAAACATTCAAGCCAGCACCCCAGACGGGAAGGTGAGCGGCAGCTATCGCTATACGCATGTCTATGTGCGTGATGCCCAAGGAGACTGGAAAATCGTCAGCTTCGAAGCGAGTCGCGTCCGCGAGCCGGGTCCGCACAAGAGAAACGAATTCCACTAGTCGGGACGACGCCCGGTTAATGAGGGCCGATCCCGTCAGGTATCTCCAGCAAAATCTGCCCGGAAGCCCCGTTCCGGAACACGGCTTGCTGCCCCGAAGCCAGACCGACGGGATTGTGCGGGCGCGGCCTTGAAAACAACCGGATCCAGGGGTACACTAAATCTAATATAGGACTAAACAAGTCCTATATTGCGGGATGGCGGAACACGCGTCCCCGCCCCGGCCGAGGCAGCTCCCAAAAGCCTGATTCCGGACCCCATCCCGTGCCAGTCCTTTTGGAGGATGAATGAGTTCGAGTGTTGACACAATTCGCGGTCTTGCTGAGCAGGAGTACAAGTGGGGCTTTGTCACCGACATCGCAGAGGACCGCGTTCCCAAGGGGCTGAATGAGGACATCGTCCGCCTGATTTCGGCGCGCAAGCAGGAGCCGGAGTTCATGCTGGAATGGCGGCTGAACGCACTGCGTAACTGGATCAAGATGAAGCGCGAAGAGGGCGAGCCGAAGTGGGCGAACCTGACCATTTCGCCGATCGACTACCAGAACATCTCGTACTATTCGGCGCCGAAGAAGAAGCCGCAGCTCGAAAACCTCGACCAGGTCGATCCCGAGATTCTGCGCACCTATGAAAAGCTGGGCATTCCGCTGAGCGAGCAAAAGATGCTTGCCGGCGTGGCCGTCGATGCAGTGTTCGATTCAGTTTCCGTGGCGACGACATTCAAGGGCAAGCTGGCCGAAATGGGCGTGATCTTCTGCTCGTTTTCCGAGGCCGTGCAAAAGCATCCCGAGCTGGTGAAGAAGTACCTGGGCTCGGTGGTTCCGCAGACCGACAATTTTTACGCCGCGCTGAATGCGGC
>JASHSG010000144.1 GCA_030040935.1 Acidobacteriaceae bacterium
AGTAAAAGTGGTTGTGGATGACAGACATGTTGGAGACTGGGCCGGCGGCGCTGGGCTTGAGGCAGACATCGTCGTCGCCGGTGTGGATGTAGCTGTAGGCGATGGTGATGTTGCGCGAGGAGCCGGGATCGATGCCGTCGGTGTTGCGCGCCGTTTTGGGAGTCATGATCTTGACGCCCCACGCGGTGAACCCGTCGGTTTGATTGACGGCGACATGGAAGCCGGGCGAGTTGCGCAGCGTGATCTTGTAGAGGATGAAGTTGTCGACGTGGCGGAGTGCGATCATGGCCGGGACGCTCTGCTGCTGGTCGGCGACTTTGGCCTGATGCGCGAGGTCCCACCAGGTGACGTTTTGACCGAGAAGCGCAGCACCGCCGCGAGCGTCAATGGAGCCCTCGCCCATGATGCCGGCGTTCTTTGCGCCGTCACCAGAGATCAGCGGCTTGCAACCGTGGCCGCGCATGGAGACGACGCCGCAACCGCCGGGCGAGAGATCGAAAACACGCGGATCGCGCGAGGCGACGAGCGCGGTGTTTTTGCTGATGACCAGAGTGACGCCGGGGCGAAGCGTGAGGGGGCCGGTGAGGAAGACGTTTTTCTTTCCATGCCCGCGGAGGACTACGGCTTTCGACGCTGGAGAAGTGACGACGGAAGCCCCGGCCTGGCCGGAAGCGCAACGGTCGAGCGCATCCTGAATGCGGGCGGTGGAGAGCTTTTGCTCATCGGCAAGAGCGATGACGCCGTTGATGGAGGCGACGTCGGCCTGCAGAGTGACGCAGGCAGGAGGGATCGTCGGCTCAGTGACAGTGCGCGCGTCCTGGGCGCGGAGGATCGACGCAAAAAGGAGCGGAAGAGAAGCATAAGAGAGAAGCTTTGAGGCGGGGCGCATTTGGATTCCTCCGGTGGCGCAGTTCAGGGCTTGAGATTCTGCGGATGCTGGTGGACTGACCACTTAGAACACCCAATGAAAAAGCACGACGCGCGCAGGCATCGGGCGATTCTGCGCGTTAAGGGCGCGATGGAGCGCGCGCGGAGTTTGACGGGCCTGGAACCTGTTCGAGGACCCAGCGGACGAGCTCATTGCCGGCGGCGTAGTTGTCGTATTCGGCCGGGAGCTTGCGGCCGTCGGTGTACTCGTTGTAGAGCCAGGGGTCCACCATGGCATAGACAGTTCCCTCGCCGTATTTGGCAGTGGCCATGAAAATGTCGGGGCCCTCGGTCAGCACAGCATGCGCCGCGCCACTGACCGAGATGGTACAGACATCTTTGACGTAGATGGTGTGCGGATGGCGGAAGATGGTGCCGTTGCCGTCGATGGGGATCTTGCCTTGGTCCCAGTTTGTGCCGATCACATGCTTGCGCAGGACGCTGTTGAAGTGGATGCCGAATTTCTCCGAAACGACGTTGAAGTGATCGAGATCGGCGTAGGAAGTGTCGTTCTCCATGATCATGAGCACGCCGCCGGAATTGACCCATCGCGCGATTTCAGCCGCGTCTTCGGTGTCGGCGAAGTGCGGATGAGGGTTCTTGTCGAGATTGTCGGGTGAAACGATGAGGTAGACGTCGGCGCCGCGGAGATTCGCGGCGGTGGGCTCGGCGTCGAGTTCAGCAAGATGGGCGCCGTAGTTGCGGAAGATGTGACCGAAGAGCGAGTAACCGGGCTCGTCCATGGTGTTCCATTTGTAGTGAAACTCGACTTGGTGGCCGAAGGCATCGGTGCGCTGCTGGGAGTTGAACCATCCGTCGACGAGCACCGTGCGGCCGCGGGCTAGGTTTGCGTTGCCGGCGGTTTCCATTTCCGAGCTGGCGAGGAGAAGGGCTCCGATACCTTTTGGGTCGTTGGTGGCGACTTTCTCGCCGATGTAATAGGCGTAGGAGCCGTCGCGATAGGGATCGCCGCCAAGGCCCGCGCCTTTGACGGTCCCTGTGAGGGAGACGCCGTCGCCATCGGATTTGACAAAGCGCGCGAGGATGCCGCGATATCCTCTCCGGGCGTTGGCTAAGTAATGTTCGGGCAGAAACCCAAGACGGACGCCCCTGGCAAAGGCGTAGACAAACATGCAGGCCGCGGAAGATTCGAAGTAGTTGCCTTCGGCGCCGGGTTTATCGACCACCTGATACCAGAGGCCGGTGTTTGGATCCTGGAAGCGGGCGAGGGCGGCGGATTCACGCTGAAGGATGGCGAGGAGCTTCTTGCGGCCGGGATCGCCGTCGGGATAGTAGCTGAGAGTATCGACGAGGGCCATCATGAACCAGCCGATGCCGCGCGCCCAGAACTGAGAGGAGTCGCCGGATTGCGAGTTCGCCCAGCGCTCCTGCTTCGATTCGTCCCAGCCGTGGTAGAGGAGGCCGGTCTTCGGATCGCGCGCGTGCTGTTCCATCAGCACGAATTGCTTCGTGATGTCGCTGAAGTCTTCAGGGTGATGAGAAATGGATGCGTACTCGGCGCGGAAGGGCTCGGCCATGTAGAGGCCGTCGAGCCACATCTGGTTGGGATAGCGCTGCTTGTGCCAGTAGCCGCCGGAGGCGGTTCGCGGCTGCCCCGCGAGCTGATTGTAGAGAAATGTGGCGGCAGCGAGATAGCGTTGGTTGCGCGTAACGCGGTAAAGGAGGAGGAGCTGGCGGCCGAGCAGGATGTTATCGAGCTGATGTTCTTCAGGCTTGAGCGTGGGGATGGAGCCATCGGGGGCGAGAAGGGCGTCGACCGAGTTCTGAATGTAATGAAAGTAGCGGGGATCGGCGGAGTCGAGCCAGACGGCGTCGAATCCCTCTAAAAGCGTGCCGAGTTCGTAGTTCCAGATCCAGCGCTCGCCGGCAGGAACGAAGCGGCCGTCGGGCCAGCGCGCAATGGCGGCATCGGCGACGCGCTGGGACCAGGGCGATGCATTGTCTGGAACGAGGGCGCGCGCGGCAGATGAGGTGGTGAGGGCCGAAAGCAGAAGGAACGCGAGAGGGCGTGATGGCTTCATATCAGGACCGAATCATAGAACTTTGGATTGAGAAAGGAAAAGGTGCTGCCGGAAGACCGGCAGCACCTTTTGGAGTCAGGGGTTGAAGTTTACCAACTGATGCGCGCAGAAGCCTGCAATTCGCGCGGAGTGTAGGAGGTGCCCACGGCGGTGATGGTCCCGAATGTGGGGTTGACCACGCCATTGGTGACGCCGGACTGAACAGTGGCGCCGGGTGAGGCCCACTCGACGTGGTTGGTGATGTTGGTCATGTCGAGCTCAAACGCGAACTTCCATTCGCGGTAAATGGGGAAGGACCGTTTGAGCGCGGCATCGACGTCGTAGACGCCCATGCCCCAGAGGTTGAGAGGAGCAACGCGCGACGCGTTGCCCGGAACATACAGTGCAGGTCCCTGGCCGACGTTGATGGCCTGGCCAGATGCCGTGCTGCTGTTGATGTTGACGGTAAAGGCAGACGTATTGAGGTACTGCGAAGTGCCCAGGTAGTTCGCCGAGTTGGGATCGAAGCTGATCGGCTGGCCATTCGCGGCTTTACCGTAGTGGAGATTCGAACGTCCCGGCGTGCCGGGGACAATGCTGGGCATGCATTGGTTGAGGATGGCGCTGCTGCCGCATCCGGAGGCGACCACCGCGATGGGATAACCCGAGTGATAGGTGCCAATGCTGGACACTGTCCAGTCGCTGGTGATGGCCCGATAGACGAAGTTGTCGCCACCCCAATGTCCACGCCCGATCGGCAGTTGATAGACCACGGTGGCGGCCAGGTTCTGGGGTTCGTCGGTGGTGGAGAGAGAACGGTCGAGGCGATCGTCGTCTCCAACACGGAAGGTGCCGAGGTCGTCAATCGATTTGGAGTAGGTGTAGTTGATCATGAAGTTCAGGCCATGCGAAGGACGTTCCCGGAGGGTAATCTCGAGAGCATTCCAGTTTTCATTTCCGACAAAGCTGGTGCTGTCACTGACGCCGGTGAACTGCGGGAACGGATAGAAGTACTGGTAGACGGAATTTGAAGTGACGTAGGTGGCGCCACTGTAAGGATTGGGCGGGTTAAATCCAACGCCGGACGTCAGTGCGAGGTCGGCCACGGTTGACTTTTGCGTAAGCAGAGGCGTGGTGCAGCCGGTGCCGCTGCAAGCGACGGTAGTGCCACCTGTCACATTGTAGCCGGCCATTGCGGCCAGGGATTCAGGCAGCTCGTTGTTCCTGGCGCCGATGGCCTTGGAGACGGAGATAAAGTGGCCCTCGCTGCCTACGTAGCTGATCGAGACGGACATGTCGTTGCTGAGCTGATGCTCAATGCCGAAAGTCCAGTTGAGGTACTGGGGAGTGCGCGAGCCATAGTACGGGTCGAAGTAGGTCATGGTCGAGCCGCCCGAGGTTCCGAGCACAGAAGTTTCGGTAGTGGCGAACTCAGCCAGGCTGGCGCCGCCGGTGGGCGGTGCGGGCGGAGCGACTGATCCCGTCCAGCCGCAGGCGATGGTGTCAGCTTCGCCAGTCGAGCACGCCGTGTTATCCCAGTAGAACTGCGGAGCATTGCTGACGCCGGCGGCCGCAGTTGCCGAAGGCGCAAGGCCGACGGTTCCGGGCGATCCGGATTGACTGCCGCTGGTCCAGTCTCCACGCGCATAGGTGAGGTCGTAGCTGGCGCGCACAACCGTCTTGGGAGTCACGGCGTAGGCCAATCCCAGACGCGGCTCGATGTTCTTGAACCAGGTGGAAGAAGGAGTCCGCAAGCCGGTGTGAAAACCGTCGGAAGAGCTGCCGCCGGCAAAGGCGAGCGTGCCCTTGTTGCCGGTGATGTTGTTCGCGCCGGTCGTGTTCAACCAAGTGAAGAGATTGTGAACCTCATTGATGGATGGGTAGATATCCCAGCGCAGGCCCAGGTTGAGAGTAATTTTCTGGGTCAGTTTCCAGTCGTCCTGGCCCCAGAAGGAGGGGTCGAGCCACCGCGATCCCAATCCTGGAACGCCGACCGTCACGGAGCTGGTGTTTACGGCACCGAGCATATAGCTGGCGAAGGAAATTCCGGTGGCGGTGTTGAGCGAGTCGCCGGAGCTGGTGAAACCGCCGGTTTGAGCCGCGGCGAAGGTGAAGTTCATGGGCCCGGAGAAGGTGGTTTCCTTCACATAGTTGAACTGCTGTTCGACGACCTGGCCGCCGAAGTTGAAGTTATGTTTGCCGTGCTCCCATTGCAGGCCATCCGAAGCCTCGTAGGTGTTGTTGGACTTTACATTCCAGCCGGCATAAGTCGCCTCAGAGGTCGTATTGTCGACGCCGCCGGAGTATTGGATCTCAGGGAAGCTGCCAACGGCCTGGCCTGCGGGCAGGTTGAGCAGACCGCTATTGGCGGCGCTGTAGATGGGCGCGAATTCGGGGGTAACGGAAAGACTGTAGTACCGGCCGTAGGAGACCGCAGCCTGGTTGACCATGTGAGGATTAATGGTCCAAGTTTCCTTCACGATGTCGACGTTGGTCTTGGGCGTATAGGCCTGCTTGTCGTTGAAGGGAGGGCCAAGGGCGTTCGCGGAGCCCGAGGAATTGGGGCCGGTGCTGGCCTGGCGCCCGAAAGCGACGATGATGCTGAGCTGGTTGCTATTGCTCATGTCGTAGTCGAGGCGGCCGGCCTGGTACCAGTTGGACAAACCGCTCGGATAGCCGGGGGCGATGTTGTTGGCGTAGAGAGACTGGTTGGTGACAGCCTCATACGGGAGCATGAATTTGTTGAAATAGGCAGAAGCCTGCGAGAAACGCGCAGCCGGAATCTGATTGTTGGTGAACTGGGTGCGCGTGCAGGCGTTGGCGCCGGTGCCGGTGCAACCGCCCGTCGGCATATTCTGGGTCGCTGGATCGTAGATGTTATATCCCTTGTTGGCACCCACGAAGCCAGAAAAGTCGGCGTATCCGAGAGCGCCTCCGGTTGAGGTATAGCCCATCATGGCGAGCGTGGGAACTGTCTGGAGCTGAGGAGTCGGGCCATTGGCGTCGCGATACTGGCCGTAGTTATAGGAGAGGAAGAGCTTGTTCTTGATGATGGGACCACTGAGCACGGCACCGTACTCATTCTGAATTTCGGTGGCCTTGACGCCGCCCAGCGCGCACCAGCTGGTCGATTGCGTCAGCGTGGCGCTGGAGCAGCTATCGCCCGTAGGCACGATCCCGATCACAGTGGGTTTCTTGTTGTTGATGGCCCAGGCATCGAGGACGGTGTTGCGGAGGTATTCATAGACTGAGCCGTGGATCTGGTTGCCGCCAGACTTGACGGTGTAGTTTTCGACGCCCTGGCCTGCGTACTGGGCGGAAAAGGCGGAGGTCAGCACCTGGAACTGGTCGATGGAGTCCATGCCGAAGGCCGTCCACACAAAGCGCGGATCGCCTACCTGGTCGGCTTCGGGCAGGTTGATGCCGTCAATGTAGATCTCCGAGACGCCGCCGGCAGGACCGCTGCCGTTGACGATGCCCGAGTTATCGGTGCTGTTGTTCGACGTGTAATTGCCCTGCACACCGGGCATCAGGTACTCGAAGTCGGTACTGCGGCGCTGATCGGCGTTACCGCCATAACCCATGAGAAGCGGAAGGCTGGAGTACATCTGGTTGTCCATCACAGCGCCGAGAGTGGCGTCGGTGGTCTCCAAAACAGGAGGCGCGGAGGTGACGGTGATGGTCTGCTGGGCGGTGCCGAGAGACAGCTTGACGTTGACCGCCTGGGTCTCGAGGGCGTTGACCGTAATGTTTTCCTGAATGAAAGTCTCAAATCCCTGAGCCACGACGGTGAGCGAGTAATTGCCCGGCAGCAGCGGCGTGATATTGAAATCGCCTGCGCCGGTCGTAGTGCGGACCGTCTTCTCGTTGGTGTCAACGTCCGTTGCAGTTACCTTGGCATTCGGGACAACTGCGCCGGATGAATCGGTCACTGTGCCGGAGATCGCGCCTGTGCCGGAGAGCTGCGCTCTCGCGCTTAAGGGCAGAATTGCCACAGCGACGACAAACAAGGCCACGCAGCTCAGTGCCGC
>JASHSG010000145.1 GCA_030040935.1 Acidobacteriaceae bacterium
CTTCCCATCGGCCTCAGTGTGCCAGAATAGATCGCGGAAGACCGTCAAACGCGGACCTTCTTCATTAACTAACGGTCTTTGGAAGGAGGAATCCTTCGTCATATCTCAGAGATTACAAACCAAATGGTCGGCCGCTCCATGGTCGCAAAGCAACAGACCCCGAAACATTCCAATTAAGACGCCACATCGATCAAAGACTATGACCTGACATCCGGGTCGAATTCTCCGGGTTCTTCTGATTTCATTCTGCGTTTGTGAACCCAACCCATCCCCGGCAGCTTCCGAAACCGTGATCGGGAGTCCAAAACAGCCCCAGAGGCATCTGCAATTAACCGTTTCGTCGCACCCCCCGGATCCATCCCCTCCCAAATCATTCCCAGTAACACGATGACGCAGGCCGCGCCTAAAGAGAACATGGCCCCTAGCTCCACGATGCCCCGACGCGAAGGCCCAGACTTCCTTTCAGGAATATTGGCTACATCTAAAACGTGGACCGTCGGGATCTCTGCCGCCTCCTCAACCTTGGCTGCTTCATACTGCCTTGTAAGAGCCTCCCAGAGTGCTTCGTCGACGCGCATTTTACGCTCTAAATCATAATAGGTAAGCCCCAAAGTAGGCAGCTCTTCAGCGGTAGGATAAGGCGACTGACTCGCATTGGGGTCGGCTGAGAATCCTTGAGCTGCTCCGCCCAACTTATTCAATTCTTGCTGTAACTCCGTGTTATGCGCCTCCAAAGCCCGTACCTTGGAATTGTCTTCAGAGTAAGTTTGCCGAAGTGCAGCAAGCTGGCTTCGCCCATCTATTAGCTCCGTCTGCAATCTAAGTCCTTCCTCTATCATCGACCTTGTCTGCGAGGAAATGTCGATTGCACCGCTTTTGGCAGAAAACTGACTAAGCTGTCTGGCCGAATCGTCGAGTTGCTGCTTCACATCCTTTACCCGCCCCTCGAGGAATATCCGCTCGCGGCGTGCGGTGGACGTCGTATTCTCAGTCACTACGCGATCAAGTTCATCTACATACCCTTGCGCCAACTTCGCAGCAAGTTCCGGATTACCGGCCGTAACACTGATCGTAATGACTCCACTCTTTTGATCCGTCGTGATCTTCGTATTCCCTGCTAAAGATGCGCGGGCCGTTTCCATACTTCGCGACTTATAATAATGAGTGAGGTCCAGGCGATTGATCACGCCGTCCTGAACGTTTCGACTTTCCAGAATGCTGATGAACAGATCGCCGGGAGTCTCCAGCCCGAGCTCTTCCGCAGCAACGTCGGAGGCGGAACTGCCAGGCGACAGCACGCCGAGAATATTCGAGTATGGGGAAGCTGCGTCTGGGGGCATTAAAGTTGTTGTCGATGTATAGATATTCGGCAGGGAGAAGGCATACAGGACCGAGGCGATAACTCCGCACGCAACAATAGCAAGCACCATCCTTCGCCTCAGCCAGAGTCTGCGCGCGAAATCTGCGATTCTCGAACTTAGACCGGCTTCTTCGTCGCCAGCGGGTTCAACGTCATCCATTTTGACGCTGAATTCCGGGGTTTGTATTGAACTTTGAAAATCATCCATTTGAAACTCGCTCTCGAGGAAACCATCTGCTCTCGGATTGAACGATAGCTGTTTTGCTTCCGTGAAAACTGCCGAACCCCTGACGCGCGATCGTTCCAGCCAGCTTCGAACTTCAGGCTATACGCTTCCGCGCTCGACTGAACGGCTCACGCCGATCTGGATGGTCCTGGCCGTTGTTAGTAAGCTTCAGCGATAGCAATGGGCAGGGCGGCCGCCGCCATCGCCTGCGCCACTGCAGCTATGTTCTGCCAGACGGTTGATGCGCCGGCGATCCTTTCAGGAACAAAAATGGTGTCGCCGGGTCGCATGCGGAGATTCATGAGATTATTGCTTACCCAGCTATCGCCGCGCGGGACCACAGATCCATCGGCATGGAGTACATATATCTGCTTCCTGTCACCCGCAGGCGTGGCTCCACCAGCCTTTCGCAGATACCACGTGAGATCTCTGCCAGGGACGTAGCTTATCGCGGCGGGGTTATACACCTGGCCGCTCACGACGACAAAGTTTGGACGTTTAGGTATGAACAGGTTATCTCCTGCGCGCAGCTCAATATCCTCGGGCGTGTTTTCCCACCTGCTTATGTCCGAAGAAATGTTGATAATCAGCCGGCCACTTGCGGGATGGCTGCGGAGGCTCGCAAGAATCTCCTGACGCTGCGCCTCCAGTGACTGCTGAATACTTGTTGTTGTTTGCGCACCGAGTGCTCCTGGCCTGACCTGTGCAGGTGTATCTTCGATCTGTCGAATCATCTGCTGACGTGCCTGTTCAGCTAGTTGACGAACCTGCGACCGCTCCAGGACGGCGGCTGGTGGATATGCATCCTCTCGAAAACCTCCAGCCCGCTTTAACACGGAGCTAAGACGCTCTCCAGTCTGGATCGCATAGCTACCAGCATGCTCGACTTCGCCTCTTATCATCACTGTTGAACCAATATCTTGCCAACCGGCTAATTGCTGGATGCTGACGACATCCCCTGGCTTAAGTGTCACATCGGCGCTCTTGTCGCCATCAAGTGCCTTCTCAATTGCCACGGTGCTATGGGTCACTAGTACCTTTTGCCCATTTTGTACCACGTAGCTGGAAAGACCAGCCTCATCCCGATAGGCGCTTCGTGTGAATCCCCCGGCCATGCTCACCAATCCGGCCACAGTCATACCTTCAGACATAGGGTATGTACCGGGATGAAGAACCTCTCCCTTGATCGAGACCATCGGTGGATCGATATCGTAGCGACCATAGACATGAACCAGGTCGAAGGGCTCCAAGGAAAACGAATCATTGCCAATTAGAGCGTCGCGCAAGTCGAAGTTTATGATCTCAGGCCGGAAGTCAGGCGGTTGAAGGCGAATCAGCTCCGCATGGTCAGATGGTTCAGGCAACAGGTCCTGATACGAATGCAACAGATCGTTGATCGTCATCCCGTCTTTGTAGCTATACTTGCCGGGCCGATAGACATGTCCTTCGAGATAAACTGCGCCCTCGTTGTAGGGCAAAATCTGCGAGATTACGACGTCGTCTCCACCCTGTACCGGGAAGTCCGCAAGCTCCTTTGCTGCTTCCGACGGGTCGTCTGGGAGCTGCAGACCAACCATGGTGCGGCGCTCTTGAGCCACAATTCGCGCCACATTGATCTGTTTTAAGCTCGCCGTACGCAGAACTCCTCCCGCAAGATCAATAACCTGATTTAGGGTTTTCTCGCCGTTCAGTTCATAGATCGCGGGACGATGTACCATCCCTTCGACCGTCACTTGCGGACCGACCGTCGGTACCAGAAGCGTGTCGCCGGGCAAGAGACGTTCCACGTCCGAGCGAACCCCTTTCAAAAGAAAATCGTAAAGATCGATTTCTCGGACCAGCTGATTGCCGCGATAATGCCTCAGGATGCGAAGCGAGCCGCGGCTTGTCGGGCCGCCTGCGGCGTAAAGCGCGCTCAATGGCGTAGATAAGGAGCTGACGTCATATGCGCCCGGCCGCTCTACGTCCCCTACGACGTATACGCGCACCGTGCGCAGCCGGCCTAAGGAGATCTCGACATGCTCGTTATTAAACTGCGTGCTAAGAGCTTGTTGGATGGAACTCTGGGCTTGAGTAATCGTCATTCCGCTAATCATGATTGTGCCCGCTTCGGGCAGCTCAATCTCGCCTTGGCGGTCGATTGTCCTGTTCACGCGGTCCGACTGGCCGCCCCACATATTCACGATCAGGCTGTCGCCCGGCCCAAGAACATAGTCAGGGCCCACCGGGAGATCCATTGGCAACTCGTTCGCGTTCCCGGTGCCAACAATAAAAGCGTTGCTGCCGAAGCGCTGCAGCTTGCCTCCAGTGGCTGGGATCTGGGTGTAGAGATCGTGCAACGACGGCAAATTCTTGTATGGACTCTGCTGTTGTATTTCTTGCGGTTCGCTTTGACGGTTCTGGGCGCCCTGTGCTTCAGGCTTTTCGCGCGCGCCCGCTGCTTGCCCGCGACGATTCGGGGACGGTTGCTGGGCACCGCCGTTCTTGGCAGGTGCTTTGGCCTCTCTGCTCTGCGCACATGTTCGAAGGCAGCTTTCGGTATCGCTGCTCTCGCCACATTCTTGAATGCAGCTCTCGGCCTCACTGCTTTGCTCCGTTTCGCTGGAGCCACTCTCCGCGGCAGGACCACTGTTTGGGGCAGTTGGCGTTTGTGCCTCATCGCTGGGGGTGCACGCTTCCGTGGTGCCCTCGTCGCCGCTGCACTTCTGGCCCTCTCCCTGCGCGCCACTATCCCCGGCGGTTGGTGCATGAACCTCACCCGCGGATGGCGCTTCTGCCTCACCGTTGGGGCCGCATGGTTCAGTGGAACCCTCGTCGGAGCCACAGCTCTGGTCCGCTCGCTGCCCACCACTGTCCTCGGCTGATGGTGCCTGCGCTTCACCGTTAGGTGCGCATGTTTCAGTAGAGGCCCCGGTGCCACAGTTCTGATCTGTTCCCTGTGCGCTTCCACGGGGCACAACCAGAAAGCCGCAAATCAACACAGCCAATCCCAACGCAAACCAAAAATCACGAATGCGGGACCAACCCAGCCCAGATTTAGTCATTCTTCGAATGTAATCCAATGTGTTTACGTTGCACACTTCGATACCTTCGGATGTTTCGGTTTGTTCTTCCGAACTCATTGCTCAGTGCCCGCCGCCAAATACGATCTCAACGGTTCTCGTTCGGCCGAACTTTCAACCCACAACGAATGCCGGGGGCGCAATACAAAAAAGTTTGTCCGTGCGTCGTCCTCGACCTCTCGGTCGACGAGCATCGTAACGAAGCACGGCGGCGTAACGGCTTGCTTCGTCCTAAAGATGTTGGAGTTGCAGCACGCGTCGAGCGGGCAACCGCGCATCATAACTGTTGAGCGAACGCGTTCACTGGGAGTCTGCGCTCTTGAGCGTTGCGAATTTCGCCTCCAGTTGCTCTACCTTCCTTTCCAGAATCTTCATGCCTGCGCGAAATTCGTCCAGGTGACGTCCCAGTTGATCTTCGCGATTCACGTCCTTCACAACCGCACGCACAGCTTCTCGCGTTACGTCGGATACGCTCCGTGCGCTGGTTAAGGAGCAGACGCGCCTAAGAGCCACGTATTCCTCTTCAGAAAGACGGACGCTTACCTTGCGTGAGCGCGGCTTCAGAATTGTCATCATTAACCCCAGAGCCAGGATTGAGATCCAAAACGACCCCGTTTACTCTCGGCTGTCTTTTCAAACTGCGGGGATGAAATGTGAATAGTCCCGGCCCGTCAAAGAGTCAGGGCTTAAGTAGGATTTTGGGGTAGGCTCCGCCCCTGTGAGCCCCAAGCGATCAGCGCATTCTTCACCAACCAGACAGACTTATCGGAAAGGCGGTGAAGTGGTGCTCCTTCTCGATGGTTCGAATGCCACAATCTCGTTCCTGAATTCGATCCGTACTTCAGGATGACCAAGGAATAGCATGGGGGGTGCGAGGGTTCAATGGAAAATGTACGACAAATGCTTGACGACTTTGAGTCCACTAGCTTGCATAATATTTTCATTCTAAAAGTTTTACTGTGGAAAACTAGACCGTATTTCGAGTCAGATGTGAGACATCTTCTTGATTCGATACGACGCACCGGGCTTTTGTGATTGGCTCGTTCGTTCGGTCAGCGAATTGCCAGTCAGCCTCGGTCCATTCCATTGAGCGAATCTCCCCACGCATCGCTTAGTGTTTCAAGAGGCTGAGCGTTGCCGCGAATTCGCCCTTCAACCGGAACTCGGCTCAATTCAAACGAAACGGGAATGATTGCAGAATCAGCGGCTCGAGGCTTTTCGCTGCGCCAGACACAGTGCTGGCCACCCTCGATCGGTGACCTGGCTACGGAGCCTGGGCTTCGGTATAGGTGTAGCTGTTGGAGATCAGGCTGGTGCCGTTGAGGATGGTCTGCAGCTGAACGTAGATCGGCGCTCCGTTGGTGGGCAGATTCACAGTCTTGCTGGTCCCCGTCAGAGGGCCGATGCCAACCAGATCGTCAGCGCCGGGCGACGTGCCGACCAGGAGATAGTACCCTGTCACTCCCCCCGATCCCGTAGTCCAGGTAAAGGTCGTCGATCCGGAGGTCAACGTGCTGCCCGGCGCTGGGCTGGTGATCGCGGCTGCCGAGACCGTGTATTCGGTATAGGTGTAGCTGTTGGAGATCAGGCTGGTGCCGTTGAGGATGGTCTGCAGCTGAACGTAGATCGGCGCTCCGTTGGTGGGCAGATTC
>JASHSG010000146.1 GCA_030040935.1 Acidobacteriaceae bacterium
AGGATGACGTCTGCCTCCACGGTCGGGTTGCCGCGCGAATCCAGAACTTCGCGGGCACGAATGGCAACAATCTCAGTCATATCGCTCCTCAAAATGCGGTGCTGCAGCCGGTCATTCAATTGAGGACGGCGATCCACGGCCAGGACTTTTCCGGCGGCGCTTTGAATGGTGCCCAAAAGCTCCTGCGTGCGCAAAAATTTCTCCGTCCAATGAATATGGTTGTGGAAAAAATGGTTCTATTTGTTCGATTTTAGCAAACTGGCTGTGGATCGCCGATGTAGCGGTGGTCACACCTCAAAAAGTTATTGCAGCAGGATGCGAATATAACTATCTTGATTCTTGCCGTCCACGGCACACGCCGTTCATCCACCAATTCGCCATTGTTCAATGTCACGCTACGCTTAAATTGGCTGGTTCTACGCCTGCGGCTGGCATTGCGGTCTGCAGGCTCGGAACTTTACTCGTCGCGCAGGGTCTAAAAAGGATAAGTTGATCCCTGTTTGGGTAAAGGAGGTCGGGATGAAGCGGACAGTTGTTCTATTCGCGTTATTGGCGGCAACCGCGGCTGCAATAGGGGCCCAAGAGGCAAGCCAGTCGAGCCCATATGAGGGCACGTCGAATCCGCCGCCCGACGACATGATTACCACCCCGGCGCCGGAGCCAGCACCAGAGGCCAAACCCTCCCCCAGCCGTCCGATAGCTGGGCAACCTGCAGCGGAAACGCAGGCTCAGCCAGCGCAGCGTTCTCTGGATGGGTCACTCTATACCATTCCGGCCGATCGGGCTGCAGCCAGCCAAGCCGACGGCACCGACGACGGCATCGTGCAAGTGGCTCCCGATACAACGGCGGCGCCAGCGCTCAACGAGCGCCGGACCATGGGCGATCCCGATGGCGATATCGTGCACCCGGCACCGTTGCCGCCTGGAACAGTCGGTGAAGGCGCGGTAATTCGCGTCCGTCTGATGGATCGCCTTTCGACCGCCATGAATCAGAGCGGCGATCCGTTCCGCACGCGCGTTGTATCCGATGTCATCGAGGATGGGCAGGTTCTGATTCCTGCCGGAGCCGAGATCGACGGCAGGGTTGATTCCGTTTCGAGCGGGCACTTTGCAGGCCACGGATCGATGCGCCTGCAGCCCGAGTTCGTGATTCTGGCGGACGGATCGCGCTACCGTCTCTATGCTCAAACCACCGGCGCGCCGGGCTCAAACGATCATATCGGCGGCGAGGGCGACGTCACGCCCGGTTCTCGCCTGAAGAAAGTCGGCATTGAATATGGCACAGTGGCGGGCGCAGGCGCGGTCACGGGCGCCATTGTAGGCGGGCCCGGAGGCGCGCTGGCGGGGGGCATCATCGGCGCAAGCGTCATTACGGTTCACCTGCTGATCGATCATCCGCAGGCTACGCTGGACGACGGCGCAGTCCTGTTGTTCACGCTCGACGAGCCGCTCCATCTTGTCCCCGCGGCTCAAACAGGGAACTAGGTTCGGCTAAGGCGATTGGGATGGCGGCGAGAGCCATCGATTCCACGTCCAGGAGGCGAGCAATGAACTGCAGTCAACTACTGGAACGGCGCACCGCGACGAACTGGGAAAGACCGGCGCAGCCCTCGCGGAACTTCAGCGAGAGCGCCGAGCCGCAGTCCACAAACACATATCGCTGGAGTGCGGTGAGATTCTCTTCTATCGGGCAAACGCTCGCACCTCGGATTGCGCCCCCATTGAAAGGATCGAACTGAACCGCCGCGCCCTCCCGGGAAGCGTCGCGAATCGTGCCGAAGGCGAGTGAATCGAGGCGACTGCGGGTATTCGTCTGTTGCGGCCTGGACGCTAATTTGCCCGCACCTTTGGTACCTCGAAGGGTCAGCCTTCCTCATTGACACTTTGAAGCAGAGAGCTAGAAGCTGGAAGCTGCAAATGCCCGCTTTTGCAGAGGCTGAGGGCCCGCATTTATATGGATAAGTTCGTGATTCGCGGCGGCAACCCGCTGGTCGGCACCATTCGCGTTTCCGGCGCCAAGAACTCGGCGCTGCCCTCGATGGCGGCGGCAATCCTGACTGAAGATGAAGTCACCCTGGAAAACATTCCTAATGTGCGCGACATTGAAACCGAGCGGCTGCTGCTGGCCTCGATGGGGGCCGAAGTGGAATTGCGCAAAGGCGAGCTGAAGGACCGAACCGTTATCAACTGCCGCACGCTCTCGGATCCGGTGGCTCGCTACGAAATCGTGAAAACGATGCGCGCGAGTTCTCTCGTGCTGGGCCCGCTCATCGCCCGTGCCGGTGTGGCGCGCGTGGCCATGCCGGGCGGCTGCGCCATCGGCGGCCGGCCCATCGACCTGCACATCAGGGGATTGGAAAAGATGGGCGCCGTCATCGTGCAGGAGCATGGCTATCTCGAAGCCCGCGCGGAACGCCTGCGCGGAGCTCATATTGTATTTGACAAAATCACAGTGACGGGCACCGAGGACCTGCTGATGGCGGCCGTACTCGCCGAGGGAGATACGCTCATGGAAAACTGCGCTCGAGAGCCGGAGGTCGCCGACCTGGCCGCGTTACTGAGCGCAATGGGCGCGCAGATTGAGGGTGCGGGAACGGCAACGGTACGCGTACGCGGAGTGACTACCCTTCACGGCGCGCGCTACCGGATCAACCCCGACCGTATTGAGGCGGGAACCTTCCTGATCGCCGGCGCCATCACGGGCGGCGATCTTATCGTCGCCAACTGCAACACGTCTCACCTTGGCGCGGTAATGGCAAAGCTTGAGGAGGCCGGAGCGCGCATCGACGTGCTCGGCCCCGATTCGGTCCGCGTCCGCGCCTCCGAGCTGCGTGCTGCTGACATCTCTACGGAAGAGTATCCGGGCTTTCCCACCGACATGCAGGCGCAATATATGGCGCTCGCCACGCAGGCTGAGGGCGTTAGCCTGATCCGGGAGAATATCTTCGAGAACCGCTTCATGCACGTGCAAGAGCTGGTTCGCATGGGCGCCAACATCAAAGTGGATGGAAGCGCCGCCACGGTGCGCGGGCCGGCGCGGCTGACCTCCGCCGCCGTCATGTGTTCGGACCTTCGCGCCTCGGCTTCGCTGGTGCTTGCCGCACTGGTTGCAGAAGGCGAATCTATCGTTGACCGCGTCTACCATATGGACCGCGGCTATGAGCGCTTCGAGGAGAAGCTGATCGGCGTTGGAGCGCAAATCCAACGCCTGGGGAATGTCTTTGCGCCTAAAGAATCGGCCGTTTTCGCCGGGTAACCGTGCGCTGCCGGAACGCATCCAATTGCGAGGCGGGGTATTCGGGGGGCCGAATTTTCAACAACGCACAACCAATCGCCGGTCTTCGGGTTGTTATGATTAATCGCCAGGAAAAGGCCTTCCGATTCCGGCAGATCGAAACCACGGAGGTTAAGAATTCTGTGAAAAAGACATTTTTGGCAGGGCTGCTCGCCCTGTGTCTCACTCCTGCGGTTGCAATGGCCCAGATTATCGTCCGCATTGCGCCGCCCGCTCCCATCGTCGAGGTCCACGAGCATCCACCGCATCCCGGATGGGTTTGGGTCGACGGCTATCACCGTTGGGATGGGCACCGCTATGTGTGGGTAAAGGGCTATTGGGCGCACCCACCGCATCCCGGCGCCGTCTGGGTTCCCCATCGCTGGGAACAACGCAACGGGGGCTGGGTTCTGATTCAAGGCCACTGGCGGTAGCCCGAGGCTGGAAACATAAAAGCGGGGCGCAAGCCCCGCTTTTATTATTTCCGAGCGATGAATTTCGTTCCGCGTCGCCGCCGATCGATATGTTACCTGATTTCGATCACGTCTGAAGCGGCAGCCGCAGCCCTTTCGGCCTGCTCCATCATCTTTTCCGCGACCGCATAGAACGCCGCTGCCTGGGGGCTCTTCGGTCCGGCTAAAGCAACGGGCAATCCACGGTCGCCCCCCTCGCGGATGGCTGGAATCAATTCAACGGCGCCCAGAAACGGCACGTTAAATTGCTTTGCAGTCCGCTCCGCCCCTCCGCGCGAGAATATGTCGATCTCCTGGCCGCAATGGGGACAGGTGAAGTGGCTCATGTTCTCCACGATGCCGAGCACCTCCACGTTCACCTGCGCGAACATCTCGAGGGCCTTGCGCGCGTCTTCCAGGCTCACATCGCTGGGCGTCGAGACTACGATCGCGCCGGTGAGCGGCACCGTTTGCACGAGGGATATGGCCACGTCGCCGGTTCCGGGTGGAAGATCGACGACGAGATAATCCAGCTCGCCCCAGTTCACCTGCTGCAAAAACTGCCGGATGATCTGGTGCAGCATTGGGCCACGCATCACCAGCGGCTTGTCGCCCGGCGAGATGTAGCCAATCGAAATCGTCTTCAGGCCGTGCGTCAGATTGGGCTCGATCATGTTGCCTTCGCCAATCTTCGGCGACTGCGAACTGCCCATCATAAGCGGCACATTCGGCCCGTAGACGTCCGCGTCCATCAGCCCCACGCGCTGACCCAGCTTGCTCAGCGCAATGGCCAGGTTTACGGCGACAGTCGTTTTGCCCACGCCGCCCTTGCCGGAGCCAACTGCGACGATCTTCGAAACGCCGGGCAAAGCCACCGGCGAAGGCATGGCGTGGGAATGGGCCATCGAATCTACTCCTTCATCAAAATTTTACAGGAGCCCCGCGTCAGGGCTTCATGGGATTGAGAGCTGGCGCCAGTTCAGCGCCGACCACGCGAGCCAGAATAGCGTGCAGCTGCTTGACGCCCTCCGTCAGAGAAGCAGGGCCCGGTTGAAGGATTGCTCCCGACGGCACCTCGTAGACATGGTGGTTTCGTACCGCACCGATCGCCGCCCATCCGGCCCGCGAGCAGATCTCTTCCTTCTTCACTTTCTTTCCGCACCACGACGCCAGAATCACCTCTGGATCGCGAGCCACTACGGCCGCCGGATCGACAACGCGATCACTGGCTTTCGCACATGCGCGCAGCTCGGGAAAAATCACCTGGCCTCCGGCAATCTCAATCAGCTCCTCGACCCATTGGATGCCGCTGATCAAAGGATCATTCCATTCCTCGAAGAACACGCGCGGCCGGCGCCGGAATGCCTGCGCCGATTTTGCAATCTCCTCCAACCCTCGACGCAGCTCCTCGATCAGCACCGTTCCCTCGTTCGGCTTACCCACCATGCGTGAGAGCACGGCGATCATGTCGAGAATCTCTGCCACGCTGCGCTGGTTAAAGTTCATGACGGCTGCCCCACGCAGCACGAGCTGGCGGGTGATCTCCGCCTGCACGTCGGAGAAGGTCAGAATCAAATCCGGCTTGAGATCGAGGATGGCCTCAAAATTCGCATCGCGGAAGGCCGAAACCCGCGGCTTGCTGCGCGCCTCGGGCGGCCGGTGAGCATAGCCCGATACTCCCACGATCCGGTCTTGTTCGCCGAGCAGGTAGAGAGTCTCAGTTGTTTCATCAGTAAGGCAGACAATGCGGCCAGGGAACCGAATATAACTCGGCAAAGAGGGAAGGCGGGCAGACGCAAGGAAATCCGTCATGAAGGCCTCGCTGAGGTTCGGGCGAATCGACTTGTTGCTGGTTCAGGAGCGATTTTCCAGCTCGGCCGCTAATGCGGCAACCGCCAACTTGCCTTGGGTGCGCCGCGCTCTCTCTCGTTCGCGATGCTCACGACGGCGCAGCGCATCTTCATAGCGCCGCACCTCGTCCGGTGTTTCAGGCTTCAACTGCGGAACCTTCAGCACCCGGCCTTTCTCGTCCATGGCCACGAAGACGAGGTACGCACTGGCCACGTGCGCAACCTCGCCGGTTCGGGTATTCTCCGCCCACACCTTCACGCCCACTTCCATGGAGCTCGTGAATGCACGGTTCACGCTCGATTTCAGGGTGACAAGATCGCCCAGGTGAACCGGCCGGATGAAATCGATGTGATCCATCGCCGCCGTCACCACGTTGGCACGCGCATGCCGGTAGGCCGCCATCGCTCCGGTGAGATCGATGAAGTGCATGAGCCGCCCGCCCAGCAAGTGGCCCAACATGTTGGTGTCATTGGGCAGGACGATTTCAGTCTTCTCCGATTGTGTACTCGCCACGGTCCGCGCCATGGGGTGAAGCTGTTGGCTATCCATGCCCTCTCCATTTCCACCGTTTCTTTTGACCGTCTTCATCGCTTGCCAGTTAGAATAAGACCGGCGGCAACTTTGACACTGAAGATTTGCCCATCCTCCATCTTTCAGTGTGGGCAATCCGCGCGAAAACCGCAAATCCTGCGCGCTTTGGTGAAATGAAGCCGCCCCGGACAAAGGCAAAATGGACAAGGTCGCAGGACTGAGAGAGATTCTCGCGCTCGACCCGAAGAACAGCTTCGCCCGTTACGGAATTGCCATGGAATTGGCAACCCGCGGCGAGATCAACGCTGCGATGTCAGAATTTGATACACTCTTAGCCGACGACCCTGATTACACTGCTGGCTACTTCATGTCTGCACAAACATTGGCTGGAGCAGGCAGGAAGCAGGAGGCAATCGGGCGGCTCAAGGCTGGCATTGCATGTGCTGCGCGCAGCGGTAACAGTCATGCCCTCAACGAGATGCAGACGATGCTTGGGGAGATGGAGATGCGGGAGTAGCGACCAGCTCCGGCGTGAAGCTCTCGACTCTGCAGCCAACTCCGAATCCAAGTGCGAAACTGCACCCGCTTGGTTTTAAGGGAATGCCCCAGACATCCCTCGCGCATCTAACTCGTCTAAAGGAGCAATATGGCAAAATACTCGATTGTTGTTCCCTTCCACAACGAGGAAGAGAACGTGACCATCCTGTATGCACGGCTCAAGCAAGTGATGGAGCAAGTTGACGAGTCCTTTGAGCTGATTCTGGTGGACGACGGGTCAAGCGATCGCACATACAAGCTACTGGAAGAAATCGCCGCGGTAGACAGCCGCGTGCTGGTCGTGAAGCTGCGTCGCAACTTCGGCCAGACGTCTGCGCTTGCGGCTGGTTTTGACCACGCCTCGGGCGAATTCGTTCTGGCCATGGACGGCGACCTGCAACATGATCCCAATGACATACCGGCTTTTCTCGAAAAACTTGATGAGGGCTATGACGTCGTATCCGGATGGAGGAAAGTGCGCATCGACAATTTTGTTTTTCGGCGCGTTCCCTCCGCCTGCGCCAACTGGATCATGGCGCGGCTTTCCGGTGTTCCCATCCACGACTTCGGCACCACTTTCAAAGCCTATCGCCGCGAAGTCATCCAGAATATTCCGCTTTATGGCGAAATGCATCGCTTTATTCCCGCCCTTGCCAGCTTGTATGGCGCATCGATCTGCGAGATACCCATCCGCAATCTGAAACGCGTTCGCGGCAAGAGCCATTACGGCCTGGGCCGCACCTTTCAGGTCCTTTTCGATCTGATGACCATTCGATTCCTGCTCAAGCATATGAGCCGACCTTTGCACTTTTTCGGGGGCTGCGGCGTTTTCGCCATGCTTGCCGGCAGTATCATGGCTGCGCTTCTTTTGGGAATGAAACTCTTCAACCCCCAGCTGGACGTGATGGAAGTGCACGGCCCCATGTTCGTCATCGCTTCGGTTCTTATCGTATCCGGCATCCAGCTGCTCGCCCTTGGCCTGCTCGGCGAGCTTCAGGTACGCCACTATTACAGCAGCCAGCGTCCCACGTCCTATGCTGTTGACCGCCTGGTAAGGTTGGAATCCACCGAGGAGCGGACCTTGCTTTCGGGGAGCAAGGACGAGAACCTGTAGGGTTGGATAACGTCGCAGGCGTGGACGGGGTTGCCAGGGAAAACCGGGCCATACGCCGGAGTTTCCGACGGGCAGGTCCTCGATTGCAAGATGGAGACAAGACCGCGCGCGAAGACTGTGACGGCATGCTCCAGAGAGCGAGAACGAAGTGTGACACGATTCTGGCCGGAGACCATAAGGATAGGGCGGCCGTGCCCATTGCGACGCCACTTGCCGATCCGGCAGCACGCGGCAGCTTGTTTCCGGCTCATGGAACTGAGGCTGACCGACTCCCGCCGCTGCCGCAATAGGGCTAACAGTCCAGCCAGCAAATCGCTTTTTCTATTTCCTTGCAGTAGCCCGCCCTCAAGGTTCATTCTTTAGCAAGTCATGAAAGCCATCCAGATCCACTCGACCGGCGGACCTGAAGCCTTGCAACTTGTCGACCTGCCCATCCCTCGGCCGGAACCGGGCCAGGTTCTGATCCGCATTGAGGCCACCGGCGTTAATTTCATCGAGGTCTACTTCCGCAAGGGTGTTTACAAGGCCTCGTTCCCGATGATTCCGGGCAGCGAAGCTGCGGGAACGGTTGAAGAGCTTGGGCCCGGCGTCAACGGATTCAAGGACGGCGACGCGGTGGTATCGACGAGCGTCATCGGCAGCTATGCGGAATACGCGCTGGTTCCGGCGGCTCAACTCGTGAAGGTGCCCGAGGGGTTGAGCCTGGAGTGCGCCGCAGCCGTGATGCTACAGGGAATGACTGCGCATTATCTGGTTTTTTCCACATACCCGCTCAAGAAAGGCGAGACAGCGCTGGTGCACGCGGGAGCCGGGGGCGTCGGCCTTCTGCTCACGCAAATGGCCGTGCGTCTGGGCGCGCGCGTCATCACGACCGTCTCCACCAAGGCCAAGGCCGAGCTTTCTCGCGAAGCGGGCGCCTCCGACGTGATTCTTTACACCGAACGCGACTTCGAGGCCGAGGTCAAGCGACTGACCGGCGGCAAGGGCGTCGACGTGGTCTACGACTCAGTGGGCAAGACCACCTTCGATGGCAGTCTCAACTGCCTGCATCCGCGCGGCATGATGGCTCTGTTCGGCGCATCCAGCGGACCTGTTCCGCCGTTTGATCCGAGCCTGCTCAATAGCAAGGGTTCGCTTTATCTAACCCGGCCGACGCTCTGGCACTATATCGCTACGCGCGCGGAGCTCGAGTGGCGCGCCGGCGATGTGCTCGGCTGGGCAGCCAAAGGCGAGCTGAAAATCCGCACCGAGCACACCTATCCTCTGGCCAATGCAGCCCAGGCTCAGATCGATTTAGAGGAGCGCAAGACGGCAGGCAAGATACTGCTGGTGCCTTAGGGGCGAGCTTTCAGCCGTCAGCATGTGAGCGCCGAATCCGATCGCGAGGACCGCGAAAAAAGTGAGAGCTGAAAGCCTGGAATCCGATCATGTCTACGATTTCTATCACGCCTTCCGACCGCGTCTTCGTTCTCACGGGCGCCGGAATCAGCGCTGAAAGCGGATTGCCCACGTTTCGCGCATCGGATGGTTTGTGGGCGGGATACAACGTGGAAGAGATCTGCACACCCGACGCCTTGCGCCGCAATCCCGCGCTGGTTTGGGAGTTTTATTCGAAGCGCCGCGC
>JASHSG010000147.1 GCA_030040935.1 Acidobacteriaceae bacterium
AGCGGCTCTCGCCCGGACGCCACTGCCTCGGGCAAGAGCTTGTCAGCCGATTCGAGCGACCAATCTTCTTCGCAGACAAAGAATCGCAGGAACGCGCGCCGCTTGCCGGTCTCATATTCCCGAATTGTCCCGCGCAGCATCGGATAGCGCGCTTCAAGAGCATCGAGCACGGTACGAATTGAAACGGGCGCGGGTACATCGAGCAGCGCATCGCCATCGACACGGGCCAGGTTGCGCAGATGAAACGGAAGCGCCACCCGCACCATCGCCTTTGCGGTGTGCTCGCTCTCACCCAATGCGGATTGTTCCTTGGCATTGCATCTTGTTGGCAGCAGTCCGTCCGGAGTTCGCAGCTTTGAGCTGTTTGTTCGCCGCTGAGTTCCTACACCCCTGGTCCCCGCTTCAATTCAACGTCTGCACTTCCACCGACAGCACGGCCGGCAGATCGCGCGCGATCGGCGCCCAACTGTCGCCGGAGTCAGACGACGCATACACTTGACCACCCGTAGTGCCGAAATAAATGCCGCAATCGTCGAGCGTGTCCACGGCCATCGCGTCGCGCAGGACGTTCACATAGCAATCCTTCTCCGGCAAGCCCCTGCCGAGCGGTTCCCATTCGTTGCCGCCCGTGCGGCTGCGGTAGACGCGCAACTTGCCGTCGAGGGGAAAATGCTCCGAGTCGCTCTTGATCGGCACCACATAAAGCGTCTCTGGCTCGTGCGCATGCACGTCGATCGCGAACCCGAAATCGGTCGGAAGGTTGCCGCTCACTTCGCGCCAGTTCTCGCCGGCGTCGTCGGTGCGCATCACGTCCCAGTGCTTCTGCATAAAGAGCACATCGGGCTTCGAACGGTGCATGGCCAGGTGATGCACGCAGTGTCCGACTTCGGCATTGGGATCGGGAATATATTGCGAGCGCAGCCCTTTGTTGATCGGCTTCCACGTCGCGCCTCCGTCGTTGGTGCGGAATGCGCCTGCGGCCGAGATGGCGATGTAGATTCGCGCGGGATCGGTGGGATCGAGAATGATGGTGTGCAGTCCCATTCCGCCCGCACCCGGCTGCCATTGGGGCCCTGTTCCATGCCCGCGCAGGCCGGAAAGCTCCTGCCAGTTCTCACCGCCATCGGTGGAGCGGAACAGCGCCGCGTCTTCCACGCCCGCGTACACGGTATCCGCATCGGTGAGCGACGGCTCAATGTGCCACACGCGCTTGAATTCCCAGGGATGCTGCGAGCCGTCGTACCACTGATGGGTGGTCAGCGGCTTTCCTGTCTCCGGCGAGGCATCGTACACAAACCTGTTGGGCAGCGCCGTCGGCGGGCCGGGAGCCGGAATTGCCTCGTTGGGCAGTCCCGGCTGGTGCCAGGTCTTGCCGCCGTCGTCCGATCGCTGAATCAGCTGCCCGAACCAGCTGCTCGTCTGCGAAGCGTAAATCCTTGCCGGATCCACCGGAGAGCCCTTCATGTGATAGATTTCCCAGCCGGCGAAAAACGGCCCCTTCACCGTCCAGTCTTTTCGCTTGCCGTCTGAGTCCAGAACGAACGCACCCTTATGCGTTCCGACAAGTACCCTTACGCTGCTCATCCCGACCTCCGGCTTGCCGCAGTGCCTCGATTTCAATCCCCGCATCGCCTCGGGACTGAAAATGCTCTCCAGGGAGCGCCGCTTTGCCATTTTTCCGAAATTCTCTTGCAGTTTGCAAGCGAATTCGATTTCCCGCGCATAAGCCCCGATATAACAGTGACCTAAGGCTAGATATAACACTGATTTGTTATTGAGCGCCGTGGACTTCCAGATGACAATTGTCACGGCCTCAATCGAAGCTCCGCGCGTGCTGATTCGTCGCCCGGCGCCCAAGCGGAGCGACCACTCTTTTCCTGCTTCCCCGTTGAAGGAGGCGTCAGACAAGATGACTCCGAGCAAGGGGTTCGAAATCGCAATTCTCCTTCCGCTTGCAACCGCGGTCTTTGTCGCATGCCAGGCAAGCGGTCAGGTCCCTGACCGGCTCCCGCGCGTGATTGATTCCGCGCAGGTTAAGACCCTGGCTCATCATCATCCTCAATGGGCAGTCGCCGCCAACGACGCCGGCACCGTCCCCTCCAATCTGAGGATCGAGAATCTTACCCTGGTTCTTGCCCGCTCCAACGAACAGGAGCTGGCGTTTCAGCAGTTATTGCAAGACCAGCAGAACATCAATTCGCCGGAGCATCACCACTGGCTTCGACCGGACGAAATTGGCGAACGATTCGGACTTTCGGGCAACGATATCGCCACCGTCACCACCTGGCTCGAATCGCAGGGTCTCGAGGTGAATTGGGTATCGCCGAGCCGCCTCTTCATCGGCTTCACAGGAACGGCGGCAAACCTGAGCCGCGCCTTTGGGACCGAGTTTCACTACTACAACGTGAATGGCAAAGAGCTTGTCTCCGTTTCGTCCGATCCCACAATTCCCGCGTCGCTGGCGCCTGCCATCCGAAGCATTCGCGGGCTTTTCACAATCGAAGAACGGCCATTTCACTTCGCCGCCTCCGAGCAATCGAACGCACCCGACCTGACCATCTCCAGCGACGGCACGACCTACCACTTTCTTGCGCCTGGTGACTTTGCCACCATCTACGATCTGCCGACAGATGCCACCGGAGCCGGAATAACCATCGGAATCGTCGCCGAGGCCCGCACCAACGCAGCCGACTTCAGCAATTTTAAGAGCCTCACCGGATCCGCGTTCTCGAACCCAACCGAGGTGATTCCCACTGCCTTTGGCGGGGTTGATCCCGGTCCTGCATACACAGCTCCGCCAAGCTGCGGCAGCTCCTGCGACTTGCTGGACGACCAGGGAGAAGCGACTCTTGACGTGTTGCGCGCGGGCAGCGTTGCGCCCGGCGCGTCTCTGCTTCTGGTCGCCGCCTCGAGTTCGAGCGGCGGCATCGGAGACGACGCACAGTACCTCGTCCAATCCAATCCAGCGCCCGCGCAGGTCATGACGATCAGCTTCGGCAACTGCGAGCTCGCGGCGGGACAGTCGGGAGTCGATTACTGGGATGCATTATTTCAACAGGCTGCCGGTGAAGGAATCTCCGTCTTCGTCTCCTCCGGTGACTCTGGGGCATCGGGGTGCGATAGTGCATTCACGACTCCTCCCTCGAATCCCAGCCCCAACAGTCCGAATTACATCTGCTCCTCCAGCTACGCTACCTGCGTCGGTGGAACCGAGTTTAACGACTCCAGCGATCCATCAATCTACTGGAATTCGAATGACGGCACCGGCCTCGCATCTGCTCTGGGCTATATTCCTGAAGGGGCCTGGAACGAGCCGCTCACTTCGAGTTCAGCTCCCGAAGTCGCCGCGTCGGGCGGAGGCGTGAGCGCATATATCGTCACGCCAGGCTGGCAAACCGGTACAGGCGTTCCCGCTGCCCGATCCGGGCGCTATACGCCGGATGTTGCTTTCTCGGCCTCCGGCCACGACGGTTACTTCGCATGTTTCGCAGCCGGCGGGGGCAGTTGTGTCAGTGGTTCCAATGGAACTCCGTTCACCGTTTTCTCTGGCACCTCGGCGGCCGCTCCCGGAATGGCGGGCGTTGCCGCGCTGATCGACCAGCAATCGGGCGCCGCGCAAGGTAACCTGAATCCTTCGCTCTATAACATGGCGGCGAGCACTCCGTTGGCATTTCATCAGGTGTCGGTCGCTTCAAGCGGAGTCTCGAATTGCGCCACCGCTACCGCAAGCATGTGCAACAACAGCATTCCCAGCCCAACCGGAGTCACGGGCGGTCAGGCAGGTTATCAGTTAGGCCAAAATGGCGGCTACAGCGAGGTCACCGGGCTGGGCTCGCTCGACGTCGCTCAGTTTATCGATGGCTACACCAACACCGGTTCTTCCAAGCCCGCGCCAACCGTCACCTTGTTCGCCCAGCCCACCGTCACAACAGCTCAATCGGCGTCGGTCCTGATCACAGTGACTGGCACGGGAGGCACCGCGCCGACAGGCACGGTCGCGCTCTACAGCGGTTCATATGCCTCTGCTATCACTACGCTCAATGTTCCAGGTACCGATAGCAACGGCGTCTACATTGTCATTCCCAGCGGCGCACTCGCTCTGGGAACTCAAATACTCACGGCATTCTATACATCCAATTCGTTGGACTACAGCGACGCATCCGGATCGACGACGATCGTTGTGACCACGGCAAAACCGGTGCCCACCATTACCTGGCCCACCCCCGCCGCGATCGTGTACGGTACCGCACTGGGAGCAACCCAACTCGACGCCGCCGCCAGCGTACCCGGAACTTTCGCCTATTCACCTGCGGCAGGCACTGTTTTCACGGCCGGCCAGCACACGCTCTCGGCGGTCTTCACGCCCAACGATTCAACTGATTTCAGCAGTGCCATCGCCTCAGTCGTGCTGACTGTAAGCCCGGCCACACCTGTCCTTTCCTGGCCGACGCCGGCGGCAGTTCCTACCGGAACCATATTGAGCGCCACGCAATTGAACGCCACGGCCAATGTGCCCGGAACATTCACTTACAGCCCTGCCGCCGGAACTCTTTTTTCGGCGCCCGGGAACTTCGGGCTCTCTGTTTCGTTCAGCCCTGTCGACTCCACTGACTTCAGCCTGGCCAGCGCCACTGTCGAGCTCACTGTGGCGGCAGCAACGGTGACACCAGCGGTAACAACGGCCGGCGCCACCACCGTCGAAGTCAATTCCGCCACTTTGACCGGACTGGCCAACGCGAATGGTTCCGACACCCACGCCTGGTTCCTCTACGGAACCAGCAGCACGTTGAGCGGAGCCAGCCAAACTGCCTCACAGGATCTCGGCTCCGGATCCACCGGCGTGAATTTCACTGCCACAGTCTCCGGCCTCGGCAGCGGCGCCACGTACTATTTCCAGGCGGTCGCACAGAATAGCGCGGGCACAACGATGGGAAGCATTCAGAGCTTCACGACGGCTTCCGCACCTGCATACTCAATCGCCGGCACCGCCGTCACGCTTGCAAAGGGCTCCAGCAGCGGCGATTCATCCACCATCACGATCACGCCGTCCGGCGGATTTTCCGGCACCGTCGCGCTGAGTGCAGCCGTTACGAACAGTCCTACTGGCGCTGAAGATTTGCCCACTTTCAGCTGGACTCCATCCAACGCAGAGATCGCAGTCTCAGGATCGAGTCCGACCACCGCTACACTGATCATTGTCACCACGCCCTCGTCTGTCGGTGCCAGCCAGCAGCCGGCAAATCCCGCGGCGCGATGGTACGGCACCGGAGGCGCCATGCTCGCCTGCGTCGCCTTCTTTTGGATTCCCCGGCGTCGGCGCGGATTGCGCAATATGCTGACCATCGTCGCGCTATTCGCCGCTCTCGGAGGCGGCCTGCTCGCTTGTGGCGGCAATGGCGACGTTATGGTTGGCGGCGGCGGCAACTCCGGGACCACGAGCGGCGCTTATACCATCACCGTGACGGCAACGTCGGGAACAACGAGCGTCACCACGCCAGTTAGCCTAACGGTCGAGTAGGCGCTCCCGGTCAAAGCACGCACGCCGCCCCTGCCGGAATAACGGCTTGCCCAGCGCCAGATATCTAAGGAGCGGCCACCGAAATCAGGTGCACGGGCCCCAGAAGTCCCGACTGCAACAGCGGCGAGTCCGCTTTGTACGGCGTGAAATCGGCGAATGCGTACTTCTTGAGCGCCCACGGCTGCTGATCGCCGATCATGCGGTTCACCCACAGATTCGTAACGCTGATCTCGAGCCGGTTCTCGCCGGGCCTGACTGCGCTCGTCACATCGACTTTGAAGGGCGTCTTCCAGAGAATGCCCAGATCCACGCCGTTCATCTTCACGCCGGCGAGTTCGCGCACGTCTCCAAGATCGAGCCACAGATGCGCGCCCTGCGCGATGTCTTCCGCAGGAATGTCGATGGTCTTCGTGTAGGTGGCCGTGCCGGAGTAGTACTTCAGAGCTTCGTCAGACGAGGGGACCTGCGCATCCGTCCAGGAGATGAGGCGATCGAAGCGAATCGACTCCGCGATGCCTTTGCCATGCTGGAAACTCAGGCTCCAGCCGCTGTTGAGCGCCTCATCGAGGCCGCCGATCACATTCTGCCTTGGTTCCGCGAGTTTGATCTCGTTACTACCCGCAGGCGCCGCTTTGCGGAAAACCACAAACGTGCTTCCATACGGATCGAGTTCGAGCGGCACCGTCGTGCGGCCATCGGCAATGCGGTACGAAACCGGACGCGTCTCACCCGTCGCAGGGTCCCACAGCTCCGGCGCTTTGCCGTCGACGCGAAACGTCGCATCCACTTTCTCGTCCTGGTCCTCGCGATTGTCGACGAAATAAACGTCGCCATCGTCGAGCTTGCGATGCACGAACATCAGGTTCAATGGCTCCGGTCTTGGATCACACGTAACTTCGCCGGTCGTTTGGCCGTCGCGCCTTCCCCATGGTGCAAGCGTGCAGGAGGCGTCTTTGTACTGAAAATCTTTCAAAACGTCCAGCTTCTGCAGCGCATCGTTCGCGCTCACGCCGGTATACACCCGGCCACGGCCAACCTTGCGCATCGTCGGCTCCGCCGCAGAGCGAGCTCCCCAGATCTCGTCGGCGACTCGCTGGAACTCCTTCTCATCGTCGGCCAAACTCGGCGAATCCACGGGCCGCTCGCCCACCAGCACTGCGCCCTGTATCACTAACTCATGAATCTTTCGCAACACCGGCAGCGTCATGCGTTGGCTTCGCCCACCAAGATAGAGAATCCGATAGCTCGTGCCGCCCGGCGTCGCCAGCCGATCATCCTTCACCGACAACTCGTTCAGAATCACATCGCTGTTCACAAAATCGAATCCGTAACCCTCCGGCGCGTCTTCGACTCCTTTCCATCCAAACACTGCCGTCAGCGGGCCTTCTTCGCCGTAGAAGTAAGCAACATCGGCGGCGAAATGCCCCTGTTGAAGCAGGTACGAGCACCGCGCCAGATAGTCGATCCAGGGCTTCGCCTCTTCAGCCCACGTGTCATTGCGATTAAACCAGAGCCCATACGGCCCAAGCGTCAGTCCCGGCGCCAGGTCCGGCGCCGGCTGGTGCGTGGACTCATGAATTTCAAACCGATTCCCTCCTTCTGCAAATTCAAGGTCCGCAACTTTTTTCAGTGTGTTCGGCGAAAATGACCATGCCGGCCCGCGCGAGGTCATCGATTCCGCGCC
>JASHSG010000148.1 GCA_030040935.1 Acidobacteriaceae bacterium
CGACGGAATCATCACCGCCAGAAATTCCTGGCGCTGGAAGCGGTCGCGCATTTGCTCGAATTTCGCCCGGTTTACGCGTTTGAGCAGGAACAGCTCTCCGCCGGCGCGACCCAGCCAGTAAGGCAAGAGGCCCCCGAGCGCCGATCCCGCCGCAGCCATCACGCAATAGAGCCAGAAATGGTCCTTATCGTTCCACACATAGAGGGCAAGAATGGCGTCCATGGGGACGGGAATGCTGGAAGAATCCAGCACGGCGATCGCCCCTACCCCCAGAATTCCCCACTTCATCAGCGCCGGCAGAATCGCCAGCTTCCATTCCGCCATCACGTGCGCAAAAAACCCCTTCAAACGCTGTCCCCTTCCGGTGCATCCTGCGTCAATTCAACAAGAACCATTGTACGAGTCACGCTTGAGAGCACGTCTTTGACGGGGATGAGAGAATAAACGGGAAGGACCCAAATCGGGAGCCAGGGATGTGTGTGCCCTTGAAACACTCCTGAACATAGAATGCCCACGAGCCACGCGCCAGCCGAATTGAACGAGCCCCAGGAGCCGGGCTCGCAGGATAGCAGCCCGGAGAAGGAAATCTCCGTCCCCGGCGGGTTTTTGGGCTTGCCCCTGAACCCCAAGGGTCCGCTGGAAAGCAATGGCGGGGATTCGCGAGCACTGCGAGGCTCGCGCTGGGTGGACTACGACACCCACGAATTGCTGGAGATGATCGGCGAGCTCGAAGACGAGCGGCGCTGGTCGCGCCTGCGTGAAGGCTTCTGGATCGCGCTCCTGGTGCACATCCTGTTCTTTTCCGCGATTACCTGGATTCCGACCTACATCTTCAAGGTGCCCAAGGTCGTCGACCCATTCGACGTCATCAAACAGCGCAAGGATCTTGCCTATCTTGATCTGCCGCCGGACGCATTGCGCGAGTCCCGGCCCAAAGTGGAGCCCAAACCGCTGCCGAATCGGCCGTTGATTGATAAGAAGACGCTGGACGAGCTGAATCGAGAGGCGCCGCCCACGCCGCCGCCACCCGCTCAGCAACAGGCTCCAGAGCAGCCCAAGGCGCAGGCGTCGCAGCCGATTCCGCCGAATCCGCAGTCGGAGGTAGAAGCGCCACGCCCCGCCGCCGTTCCCGCGCGGCCCAGCTTCGCCCTCGGCTCGCAGAATCCCGCCGACCAGCTGCGACAGGATATGCAGAATGCCATGCGCAACCACGGCCAGCCGGACTATGGCAACGCGCCTTCAGGCGGACTTTCGATGCACCCCGGCGCAGGCAACGGCGTGCAGATTCTTTCCGACACGCAGGGCGTGGATTTCAGCAACTGGCTGGCACGCTGGCACTACATCACGCAGCAGACCTGGGATCCGCTGATCCCCGATGAAGTCAACCCGCCAATCCTCAAGTCGGGCGTGGTCGTCATCCATTTCAAGGTTCTGCCCAACGGCCAGGTCATCGACATGCAACTTGATGGCCGATCCGGCGATACCGGGCTTGACCGCGCGGCCTGGGGAGCCATCACCGGCTCGAGCTACCCGGCTCTCCCGCGCGAGTTCCACGGCCCCTACCTCGAGCTGCGCGCCTACTTCCTTTACAACACAGAGCCGCGGTAGTGCCACGATGTCATCCTGAGCGAAGGACGCCCGCGGCGGCGGGCGACTGAAGTCGAAGGACCTGCATTTGTCCTCTCATTTCCCCAAGAATTATGCTCTCGTTCTCCTGGCGGAACTGATCTTCGAGCTCAGCCAACCCGGCTGACCCCGCCAGCGCCGCTTGCATCTATTCCGCCAGCGGCAACTCGATATCCGGCTGGTCGTCAGGCACCGCGCCGCCCGCGTCCGGATCGTACGGCTTGTGCTTCGGGTCCAGGTGAATTCCGTCCTGCGCCAGCAGCGCCTCGTAGACCGGCGTGTGCCGCCAATAACGCGCCAAGGCGAACGCGCTCATGTTGGCGATCATCAGGGGCAGGACCAGGCCGTAACCGCCCGTCATCTCGAAGATAATCAGGATCGATGTCATGGGCGCGCGCACAATTCCGGCAAACACCGCACCCATGCCCACCACGGCAAACGCACCGATCGAATCAGCCGGATGATGGAAGACTCTCACATCAAGGTAGCCCACAGCGCCGCCCAGCATCCCGCCCATGAACAGCGAAGGCGCGAAGATGCCGCCGGATCCTCCGCTGGAGTATGAAGTGACCGTAGCAGCGAGCTTCAGGACGCACAAGGCGGCCATCGCCGTCACCGGCAGATTGCCAAGCAGTGCCTGCGTCAGAGTGGGGTACGCATTGCCCGCGATGCCGTTCACCTGAAAGAACTGTAGCGCGACAACGGCCAACGCGCCTGTGGCCGCTGCGCCAATGGCCGGTTGAACCCATCCGGGAACCCGCTTGAGCCCTCTGAACCAGGCACGCAGACCCAGCAGCGAATCGGTGAACGCTACCGAGACAATCGCCGCCAGCAACCCAAGCAGCGCGTACCAAACCAGCGACGAGGCGCTGGCCAGCGTGTAGGTTTGCAATCGCGGCACGTGAAAGACTGGATTCGAGCCCAGAATGCCGTGCTCTACCACGGCCGCCAGGGCGGCGGCGACAATCACTCCCGATAGCATGGTCTGGTCGAGTGACGCGATGAGCTCTTCAAGGGTGAACGTGACCGCTGCAATGGGCGCGTTGAACGCTGCAGCAATCCCCGCCGCCATCCCCACCGACGTCATGCGCCGGCTGTTCACCGGGCTCAGGCGCACAATGCGCGCCAGAAAGCTGCTCACTCCCGCACAGATCTGCACAGTCGGCCCTTCAACGCCGAGCGATGCTCCACTGCCCAGCTGCAGGGCGCATAAAACGAACTTGCCCACCGTCTCCTTGAGCGTGATTGAGCCAAAGCGAAAGGTGAATGCCGCCTTGACCTGCGGGATGCCGCTGCCCGCAGCCGCAGGAACCCAATAGGTGAGCCCAATGCCCACGATCAACCCGCCAAGCGCCGGCGTCAGGATTGTTAACCAGACCCATGCATGGCCCGGAGCCGTTGTGGCGCGATCGATGAGCAGCGTGTACAGCCAAAAACAGCTGATGTGAAATGCGACCGCGGCGAGCCCGCACAATCCTCCGGCCGCGATCGTAATGGCCAGCAGCCGCTGCCGTTCGTTGGGCATGCGGCTCCTGAGCCAGGCCAAAAAACGCGCAGACAGCCGTTCAATCCCAATCGAAGAATTCAATGCAGGGGGAACCTCGCGCTGGCAATCGTTGCACTTCAAGTATAGGAGCGCGGCCCAGCAGCCGTTTCTGGAGGCGCCGGGCAGTTGGTTTCGAGAAACTTTCCTCTTTCATTCGAGCGCGTGCCGCGCTAGAATCTTGCTTTGAGCGATGTGCCGCATTTCCCAGTCCGGCTCGCCCCTGCTCCGCCGCTTCCGCCGCGGGCGCCACGACCGTGGACGCTAGACATACCCGCTGAGTAACCTATTTTCGTCGAGAGTTTTTCCGCTTGCGGCCGTTCATCATTCTTCGCGGCCGGCGGGAGATCATTGGCGGCGAATCCGCACATCCGTTTTTGCCGAACCATCCGCGTGCTGCGCGCGGATAGAAAAGGATTGCTCCGATGAACAGCTTTGACAGCCGCGGCGTGCTCGCTTCGGGCGAACGCTCGTACACGATTTATCGGCTTCCGGCGCTCGCCCAATGCGGCTTCAATCTCGCGCGTCTTCCCTTCAGCCTCAAAATCCTGCTTGAGAATCTGCTTCGCCGCGAAGACGGAGTCAACGTCACCGCAGCCGATATCGAGTTCCTCGCTAAATGGGACGCCAAAGCCGAACCGAGCCGCGAAATCGCCTACATGCCGGCGCGTGTCCTCATGCAGGACTTCACCGGTGTCCCGGCGGTCGTCGATCTGGCAGCCATGCGCGACGCCATCAAGACACTGGGCGGCGATCCTGAGCGTGTCAATCCCCTCGCGCCCGCGGAACTGGTCATCGACCACAGCGTCCAGGTGGACGAATACGGCACGCCCGCGGCGTACGAGGCTAACTCGCTGCTCGAATTCCAGCGCAACCGCGAGCGCTATGCGTTCCTCAAGTGGGGCCAGTCTGCGTTCCGCAACTTTTCCGCCGTGCCGCCCGGCATGGGCATCTGCCACCAAGTAAATCTCGAGTACCTAGCGCGCGTGGTCTTCACCACGAAGATCGACGGTGGGCTCTACGCTTATCCCGACACACTTGTCGGCACTGACTCGCACACCACGATGATCAACGGGCTTGGAGTGCTCGGCTGGGGCGTCGGCGGCATTGAGGCTGAAGCTGCGATGCTCGGCCAGCCCGTCTCCATGCTCATCCCGCAAGTTGTCGGTTACAAGCTGACCGGCAAACTGCGCGAAGGCGCCACGGCTACCGATCTGGTCCTCACCGTCACGCAGGCGCTGCGCAAGCTCGGCGTTGTAGGTAAGTTCGTTGAGTTCTACGGACCTGGAATAACGGAGTTGCCGCTCGCCGACCGCGCCACCATCGGCAACATGGCGCCTGAGTACGGCGCGACCTGCGGGATTTTTCCCGTCGATGCCGAAACGCTGCGCTATCTGCGCCTCACTGGCCGCAGCGAAGAACACATCGCGCTCGTCGAAACCTATTACAAGGAGCAGGGCCTCTTCCACGCCGCCGACGCTCCCGAAGCCGAGTATTCGCAGACTCTCGAGCTTAACCTTGGCGACGTCGAGCCGAGCGTTGCCGGACCCAGGCGCCCGCAGGATCGCGTCTTGCTCAAGGATGCAGCCGCAAGCTTCGCGCAGCAACTGCCATCTCTGCTCGCGCCCACGGCCAAGCCACTGGGCTCGCGCACCGCCGCGGCGTGGCAGCGCGAGCCCGTCACCGACACTGCTGTCGCCGTCGCCACGGAAGATAACGAAGGCCCCGACACTTCCTCCGCTGGATTGCCCGCCGTCGCCAACACGGTAAGGGCCCGCTTCAACATTGATCCCGACCGCTATCTCGACCACGGCTCGGTGGTGATCGCCGCCATCACCAGTTGCACCAACACGTCGAATCCGTCGGTGATGATTGCGGCCGGCCTGCTGGCAAAGAAAGCTGTCGAAAAAGGCCTCTGCGTTCCGCCGTGGGTCAAGACCTCGCTCGCGCCAGGTTCGCGCGTCGTCACCGATTACTACGAAAAGGCAGGACTGCTTTCCTATCTCGATCGGCTGCGTTTCAACGTCGTCGGCTACGGCTGCACCACCTGCATCGGCAACTCGGGGCCGCTGCCCGCCGACGTGTCAAAATCGATCGAAGAACATGGGCTCGTAGCCGTCAGCGTGCTTTCGGGCAATCGCAACTTCGAGGGGAGGGTCAACGTCGACGTCCGCGCAAATTACCTGATGTCGCCGCCGCTGGTCGTCGCCTACGCTCTTGCCGGCAAGATCGGCCACAACTTCGAAACCGAGCCGCTGGGCAACGACCGGACCGGCAAGCCGGTTTACCTGCGCGATATCTGGCCCACGCAAGCCGAGGTCTCCGAAGCCATCGAGCGCGCGGTCTCAAGCGAGGGTTTCCGGAAGGAGTACGCGACCGTCACCGATGGCGACGCCAACTGGCAGGGCCTCAGGTTTCCTACCGGCGACGTCTACCAGTGGGAGTCCGGCTCGACTTACATCCGCAAGGCGCCCTACTTCGAAGGCATCACCATGATTCCGTCGCCGATCGCCGACATCGCCGGCGCGCGCGTTCTGGCAGTCCTCGGCGACTCTGTCACCACCGACCACATCTCGCCAGCCGGCTCCATCAAAGCGAACGGACCCGCCGGAAAATATCTGACCGAACACGGAGTAAAGCCCGCTGACTTTAACTCCTATGGTTCGCGGCGCGGCAATCACGAAGTCATGGTACGCGGCACCTTCGCCAACGTGCGGCTGCGCAACAAGCTCGCACCCGGCACCGAGGGCGGCGTAACGCGACTGCTGCCCGAAGGCGAGCAGATGTCGATTTTCGATGCCAGCGTCAAGTACGCCGAACGCGGCGTGCCGCTCATCATTCTGGCCGGCAAGGAATACGGCTCCGGCTCCTCGCGCGACTGGGCTGCAAAGGGACCGCGGTTGCTGGGGGTGCGCGCCGTCATCGCCGAAAGCTTTGAGCGTATTCATCGTTCCAATCTCGTGGGCATGGGCATTCTTCCGCTGCAATTCGCGCGCGGCGAGCATGCCGAGTCGCTCGGGCTGACCGGCGAAGAGGTCTACGACTTCCCCGGCCTGAGAGTTTTGCTCCAAGAGAAATTCGCCGGCGGCCGAACGCTCGCGGTCGTCGCAACGAGTCCGAACGGAGAAAAGAAGCTCTTCCACGCAACGGTCCGCATCGATACGCCTCAGGAGGTCGAATACTACGAGCACGGCGGCATCCTGCAGTACGTTCTGCGGCAACTGGCGGCAAGATAGCTGCATTCCCGCTGCCGCCAGCGTCCAGGAAGGCCAGAAACCTGCGGCATCTTGTCATTGCGCGCCAACGTAATCTCGACAGATGGCGTCCAACTGGCTAGAGTATGGCAACGGTGCTTATGCTGACGGCGCGGAAGACGCGGCTCTGTGGAATCGCTCTGGCCATGGCTTTTTACGTGGCGTTGATGTGTGGCTGCGGGGGAAAGCTGGTTAGCGCGGGGAATGGCGGTTTCGGAGGCGGCGGGGGATCGGGCGGCTCGCCCGATTTTTCAATTTCTGCAAACGTTTCGACCCTGAGCGTCACATCGGGAAGCCAGCAATCGGTGACTCTGACCGCAACCGCTCTGGATGGATTTTCGGGGACGATCAGTGTCGCGGTGAGCGGCCTTCCGGCAGGCGTAACCGCATCGGCTTTGAGCTTCAGTCTCGTTCCGGGAACGCCGCAACAGGTTAGCCTCACGGCGGCGGCATCGGCGCCTGCCAGCACATCGACAGTGCAGTTTGTCGCCACCTCAGGGACGATCAGCCACACCGCCTCCGTTTCAGTCACCGTCAAGCTTGCCATGACACCATCGAGCGTGGATGTCGTGACCTACCATTACGACGTCGCCCGGGACGGCTTGAATGCGAGCGAAACTACCCTGACGCCGAGCAATGTCAATGCATCGAGTTTCGGCTTGTTGATGACTCTGCCTGTCGATGGACTGGTGGATGGCCAACCGCTTTATCTTTCGAACCTGACTGCCGGGGGCACGCAGCGCAATGTCGTTTATGCCGTGACCGAAAACGACAGCGTCTACGCGTTCGACGCCGACACTGGCGCTCAAATCTGGAAGACCTCAGTTCTCGGCGCCAACGAAACCACCAGCGGCGACCACGGCTGCGGCCAGATCACGCCAGAAATCGGAATCACTTCCACACCGGTCATCGATCGGTCCGCGGGACCACACGGCGCCATCTTTGTGGTGGGTATGTCACTGGATCAATCGGGCGCATACCATCAGCGGCTTCACGCGCTGGATGTGACCACGGGAACGGAACTTGCCAATAGTCCCGCAGAAATCAAAGCGTCTTATCCAGGCACCGGCGATGGCAGTTCCGGAGGAAACGTGATCTTCGATCCGGGGCAATACGCCGAACGTGCGGGGCTGCTGTTGCTGAATGGCGTCGTCTATATGGGGTTCACGTCGCATTGCGATTCTGAACCATATACGGGCTGGCTGATGGGTTATAACGAATTGACACTCGCGCAAGCCAGCGTGCTCAACCTGACGCCCAACGGCAGCGAAGGGTCTATCTGGATGGCGGGCGCGGGCCTGGCTGCGGATTCCAGTGGATACATCTACTTTCTCGATGCCAACGGGACCTTCGATCCCACCCTCAATGCCAGCGGATTTCCTTCATCGGGCGATTTTGGCAACGGCTTCTTGAAGGTATCCACTGCGGGCGGCACGCTCGCGGTTGCCGACTATTTTGAGCCCAACAATACGGTAAACGAGTCGGCAGAGGATCTTGACTTCGGTTCCGGGGGAGCATTGTTGCTGCCCGACCTGACCGATGCATCGGGCGCTGTTCATCACCTTGCAGTGGGTGCGGGAAAAGACCAGAACATCTATGTGGTCAATCGCGACTCGATGGGAAAGTTTAATGCGCAGAATAACAACGCAATCTACCAGGAAATTACCGGCGCCATCGGGGGTGTGTGGTCGATGCCCGCCTACTTCAACAACGCCGTTTATTACGGAGCAGTCGGCGATACACTCAAGGCTTTCCCCATCACCAACGCACGGCTGGCCACCTCAGCGGGTTTTGCCAGCACCAACAGCTTTCCCTATCCGGGAACCACACCGGCAATCAGCGCAAGTGGAACCACCAATGGAATTGTGTGGGCAGTGGAGAACTCGTCGCCGGCCGTGCTTCATGCTTTCAACGCAACCAACCTGCAGGAGCTTTACAACAGCAACCAGGCGGCGAACAATCGCGACCAATTCGGAAACGGCAACAAATTCATCACGCCCGTTGTAGTAAATGGCAAGGTATATGTCGGGACGCCTTCAGCCGTCGCGGTTTTTGGTTTGCTGCCCTGACTGAGACTGCTGCCGCGAAATCACAGCCAACCGAAGCCCGCTGAAGATTCCGTCACGGCCTGCAATTCTGCGTCGACTTCAACGAATTCGCGGAATCGCGAGATCCGAAGACGCTTCGCCGCGATCGAACGCGCGCAGCCATTCGTAAAGGCTGTTGCGAAGAGCCGAAACGTCAATTCCGCCGTAAGAATCGGGAAACGGATGGAGCCGGCGCAGCGCTCCACGCAGCAGGGAGGAGGCGCCTCGAAGATTCTTTCTGCGCAGGTGGTGAAACGCCGCGGTAATCTGAATCAGCGCCTGCAAAAATGTCTTTTCCGGCTCTTCGCACTTCAGCCAGACTGTCTCCCAATGCTCATGCGCGAGGAAGAACTCGCCCGTCCTGTAGCATTCGAGCCCTTCCGCCAGCGCACCCGAACTCCAATCCAGGGACATTGGTTCCTTAACGCGTATCTATGAACTTAGAACGGTGGACTGAGAACTAGTCTTTGTCCAGGACTTCATCCAGGAGCATGCGCAGGCTGTTGGCGCGAGCGTGACCCAGTCGCAGATCGGCCGAAGTCGCCTGCGAAACCTCATCGGCGAGATTCAGCGCGGCCAGAACGGCCACGCGCAGTGAATCGGCGGTTCGGCCATGCGCGGCCACGGCGCGCATCTTGGCGTCGACCACCGCCGCGAGCTCGCGAATGTGAACAGGATCCTGACCGGATAAATGGTAGAGCTGGTCGTAGATCTCCACCGTCACGTACTCGCTGGGATTGTTGCGCGCCGGATTATTTTGCGTTGGCTCGGGCATCAGGGGCCTCAAAGCTCCAGCGCATCAAGCTGCTTGAGCAACCGCTCCACGCGCTCTCGCACCTGGTCGCGCTCAACCCGCATGGCGCTCATTTCGCTTTCCAGCCGCTCGACCAAGGGCGACTGCACCTGCAACTGCGCTTCAGCCTGCGTCGCGCGCACTTCGGATTCTATTACGCGCGTCTCAAGCTCCGACAAACGGGCTTCAACTGCCGTGCGCGCCTGCCGCTCCCGCTTGACGACGTCGACGGCGCGGCGAACCCGCTCTTCGAGCGCTGAAAAATCGTCCACGCTCACGGCCAGCGCGACGGGTTCCTCACGCGCCTGCAGCTCTTCGCTCTGGGTTTCCACTTCTGCCTCCGATTCCGGCTCGCTCCCACGCGGGATGAATCCGGTTTCGTTCGAGTATAGCGCCGAACGGCGCCCGTTCTTCGCGAGAAATCCGACGGGGCGCGGTTAAACCCGTAGCCGCGCGCCCGCCTTGCCCACTGCTTCCACCACGCGCGCCTGAAAGCGCTGCAGCTCCTCTTCCCGCAGCGTCCGGTCCTGCGCCTGAAACGTCGTGCCCACCAGCAGCGCGTATTCGCCCTCTCCCAGCCGCGCGTCCCGGAATACTTCGCGCACGCGCCAGTCGACCAACTCCGGAATGTGGAGGTCGCTCAATGCGCGGTCAATTCGCTCCCACGCGACACCCTCATTGAGAACCAGCGAAAAATCTCGGTGCACAGGCTGATAGCGGGAGATCTCGTGCGCCACGGGCTTGCGCAGCGCCGACTTGAAGACCCGGTCAAGATACAACTCTCCCACGAGCACCGCGCCCTTGATCTTTCGAGCTGTGGCCTCGCGCGGATCGAGCTGCCCGAACCACCCCACTGTCACTCCGTCAGCGACGGCGCGCGCCGCGCGATAAGGATGCAGCCAGCCCGGTGTGATTCCCGCCTCTCGAGGAAAACGGTCGAAGTACACGGCACGCAATTCGAACCGATCCAGAAGCTGCTCCACCACGCCCTTTACGTCGTAGAACTCGATTTGACGAGCGGGATGCAGCGCGCTCTGTTCCGGCAGACTTCCCACTGCACCAACTGCCAACGCCATCCGCTCTTCGACCTTTTCCGTTGTGCCCGCGAACACCGTCCCCAGCTCGAACAGCCGCACGTCGCCCACGTCGCGGTTCAGGTTGCCGGCAATCATGGCCAGCATGCCAGGCACGAGTGAAGGCCGCAGCACGTCTGCCTCTTCGCTGAGCGGATTGCCTAATGGAACCACTTGCCCTGGCTGTGGCGCAGTCAGCGCCGCTTCGGCCGCCGAGCAGAAGGAGCTTCCAATCGCCTCGTGGAGCCCGGCGGCCAGCAGCACGGCACGCACCGCAGTTTCTTTCTCAGCCCAAGGCAGAGAACGAACGCCGCCGCCGAATGCGGGCAGCGTGCTGGCGAATCGGTTGTATCCGTAAACCCGCGCGACCTCTTCGATCAGGTCGATCTCCCGCTCGAGATCGAGGCGCCAGCTGGGCAGCGTCACGAGCCAGAGATCCTGTCCAAAAGTCTGGCCCATCGCAGGTGGCTGACTCGCCAACCCGCAGCCGAGCGAGGTCAGAATGGTTTCGACCGTCGCCGCGGTAATTCCCTCTTCGTCCTCGGTCGCGCCCAGGATTCGGTCGACCTCGCTGAGCTGGAGGGCGATGGGATTGCGCCGTGCGGTGCGCTCTTCGAGAGCAGCCACGCGAACGTCAACCAGTTCGCCTTCAATCCATCCACTGTTGGCCAGGAGAATCGCGCTCACCAGCGCCGAAGCCACTGGCGGCGCATCGAAGTCGGCCCCGCGCTCGAATCTGTGGCTGGCGTCGGTGTGCAATCCGTGCCGCCGCGCTGTCTGCCGCACGGCCATGGGATCGAACCACGCCGCCTCCACTAAAACATTCCTGGTCTCCGGCGTAATCATCGTGTCCCATCCACCCATCACGCCGGCCAGGCCCACCGCCTTCTTGTGATCGGCCACGACCAGATCGTCTTCGAAGAGCGCGCGCTCCACGCCATCGAGGGTCTTCAAGCGCTCGCCCTTGCGCGCGCGCCGCACAATGATGCCGCCCTCGAGCTTGTCGAGATCGAAGACGTGCGTGGGCTGGCCCATTGCCAGCCAGACATAGTTGGTCGCATCCACGGCGTTCGAAATCGTTTTCTGTTGGAGCAGCGCGAAATAAGATGCCACTTCCCCGCCGGCGAACCAGTCGCGAGATTCTCCAATTTTGACTCCGCGCAGCACGCGCGCCGTGAACCTTCCGCATGCGTCCTGGGCTTCGATCTGCACGGAGAAGGGCTTCGCGGCCGGCTTTGGCGCGGGCAGCGCAAAGTGCAATGCGGGCAGCACGAGCCCGTAGATCGCCGCCGCCTCGCGAGCGATGCCGTAGTGGTTCATCGCATCTACGCGGTTGGTGGTGATGTCCATCTCGTAGACCGAGCCATTGCCCTCGCCGAGCGAAAAAATTCCCTCGACCGCGATCCCGCGCAGCGTCAGGTCCTCTGCCAGCTGCGCGTCGTCAACCGCCAGTTGCGGCAAATACGCTCGAAGCCATTTGGTGATGATCTTCATGCGAACTGCCCCAGGAAGCGCATGTCCCCCGCAAAAAACTGTCCGATCTCGCTAATGCCGTACTTCATCATCGCGATGCGCTCCACGCCCATGCCGAAGGCAAAACCCGAAATCTGCCGCGCGTCGTAGGCCGGCTGCTTTTCTGCAGCAAACGCGAATACCGCCGGATCGACCATGCCGCAGCCAAGAAGCTCAATCCATCCCGACTGCTTGCATTTGCGGCAGCCTTTGCCGCCGCAGAAGATGCAGCTGATCTGCACGTCCGCGCTCGGCTCGGTGAACGGAAAGAACGATGGGAAGAACCGCGTCTTCACTGCCGACCCGAAAAGCGCCTTCATGGCGTGGTCCAGCGTTCCTTTCAGATCGCTGAAGGCGATGTTGTGGTCTACGCATAATCCTTCCACCTGATGAAAAATCGGCGAGTGTGTTGCATCTGCCGCGTCGTTTCTATGCACCTTTCCGGGAATCACGATGCGCACCGGGGGCGGCACGAGCTCCATGGTCCGCATCTGGACTGGAGAGGTGTGCGTGCGCAAGAGCAACCGGTCGCGCACCGGCCTGCGTTCCTGGCCAGCCACCACCAGCGTGTCCTGCGTGTCGCGCGCAGGATGGCCGTGGGGAAAGTTCATGCTCTCGAAGTTGTAGAAGTCGGTTTCAACTTCGGGCCCCACTCCCACTGAGTAGCCGAGCGCAGCAAACACCGCGACGATCTCGTTCATCGTGCGCGTGATCGGGTGCTCGGCGCCTGTCAGCCGCCGCGATCCAGGCAGTGTGATGTCGATGGCTTCGGCCTTCAATGCAGAATCGCTCGGACCCCCGCCAAGAGCCGCGTCCAGCAGCCCTTCGACGAATTCCTTTAACGCATTGAAACGCAGGCCCAGCGCCTTCTTCGCTTCCGGCGGAGCTGCCTTGAGCCATCGGCTAGAAACTTCGTTCAGACGGCCCTGCTTTCGCCCCAGCCACTCCAGGCGAAATTTTTCGACGTCTGCGACGTTGGAGATGAATGTGGCCTCAACGCGCGCGCGCCTCTCAAGGCCGCCAAAGGCCTCATCCAGCCCCGCATCGTCAAACGCCATCAGATCTGGTATGGCTTCGTTCGTCATGTGCAAACAGCAGGATAAAGCATTGCATGCGGCAGTTGCGCGCTTGAGGACTCGGGATCTTCAAATCGCCGCGTGGGCCGCCCGGGCAGGCTCGAAGGTCTTCCGAACCCTGGTTTGAAGCGCGCAACGAGTACGCGCCCGAGCGGGCCCAAAGTATCGCGCCGGTTGAATCCGCTTCTCATCGCCGCGGAAATGGAAGACTATCGCTCGCTAACGCACCGCGGCCCGGAGTCCTCCCGAACCCCGGGCCGGTTTCCGCCAGTCGTATGTCGTTGCTATGCGGCCTTGGCCTTCGATTGCGCGGCCCTGGCCTGGTCTACCAGCTTGCTGAAGCCGGCCGCGTCGTGCACCGCGATCTCGGCCAGAACCTTGCGGTCCAGCTCAACGCCGGCCTTCTTCAGCCCGCTGATGAATTGCGAATAGCTCGTCCCGTTCAGCTTGCAGGCTGCGGCAATACGCACGATCCACAGCGAGCGGAACTGCCGCTTCTTTTCGCGACGGCCCTTGTAGGCAAACTTGAGTCCGCGCTCTACGGCTTCCTGGGCCGCCTGGTAGAGCTTCGATTTGGTCAGGAAGTAGCCACTGGCTCGCTTCAGAATTTTCTTGCGGCGGTCATTTCGCTTGGTGCCACGTTTTACGCGAGGCATGTTTTTCTCCTTTTTTGATTCCGCTCAAAGTGCTCGCTTCTTGCGCAGCACCTCGGAATCTTCTTCAAGCACATCGAGCTCAGAGCTATAAGCTCATGGCCGGGGGCTTGGGTTACGCGGCTGGAGGCAGGAGGCGGTCGCTTCCGCAACAGCTCAGAACCTCTTCACTCGCTCTGTTTAAGCCTGTTCTCTCGCCGATCTTAACTCATAATCGGCGAGGGCCATCCAATCATCGGCGGCCCATTATCTGCGCTGGCACGCCCCTCATCCAAAGGGCTGCTGCATGCAACGCCTAGGCGTAAGGAATCATGCGCGCTACCTTGAAGTAGTCGCCGTCGGAAACCAGCTTCTGCTTGCCCAGCTTCCGCTTGGTCTTCGGCGCCTTCGACGTCAGGATGTGCCGCGTCTTCGTCTGGCCCCGCTTGATCTTTCCGGTCCCAGTCTTGCTGAAGCGCTTGGCCGCGCCCGAGTGGGTCTTCAACTTTGGCATGTTCTTCTTCTTTTTCCGGATTTGGCGGGAGCAGATTGCTCCAACCCGCCCGCTCGACAGGGATCTCCCCGCCTTTTCAGGCCTGAATCAGTATATCGTAAGCGCGTTCTTCGTGCGACCAGGCGCGCACTCGCTTCTGCGAGCGATTTTCCTGAGGCTTTCACCGGGGATACGGCATCCGGGGCGGCCGAATCATCGCCCTAAGCAAATCGCCGCCATCGTGAACCGCGCTGAGCTGCGCCCTATGGTTGGCTCTTTAAAGGTCCAGCTGCCTTGTAGGCGTTAATCAGGATGCCTGACGGCAAAGCATTCGTGCCGACGAGTTCGAATCCGCATGCCGGATTCCCCATCGCGAGGAGGCGCTTCCCCGTGCCCAACAGCACCGGATAGACGAGCAGCAGAACCTCATCCGCGAGGCCTGCTTCGAGCAGCGCCGATGTCAGCGTTGAGCTGCCCGAGAGGATCAGGTCAGGGCCATCGTGCGACTTGATGCGGCGAACGTCCTCAACGAGGTCTGGCCCGAGGCCTTCGAACGGGCCCCATTTGAGACTTTCCGGACGATGCGTAGGGATGTACTTTGTTGCCGCATTAATGCCGTCTGCTATCGGACTGCTCGGCGCCTTTGGCCAGAACCCCGACCAAATATCGTAGGTGCGGCGGCCAAGCAGCAAATCGAAGCTCCCGCCATACGCGGCCATGACTGCATCGCGGCCGGCGGGGGTCCGATAGGGCGCGGTCCAGTCACTGTAAGGGAAATGGTCGTCATCGGCGGAGTGCTGGATTACCCCGTCGAGTGAGATGTGCTCGATGATTCTGAGTTTTCTCATCTCCTGATTCCCTCGCCCGCTTTCCCCTTTGCGTGCGTCCTTGAACGCTGACAACTGTTCCCTGATGCTTGTTTCTTGCCTTTATTCCGCCGGATCCTCGGCCGTGAACGGCGAGCAGCACGGCTTTTCCGTGGCATGGAACTGCATCACCTCCACGCGCGTCCCGTCGGGATCGTACATGTTGAACTGGTACTTTCCGTCGAGGCCGATCTTCGGCGCCTGATCGTGGCGGCCCATCAGCCGGTCCGCAGCCACAAGCACCTTATAGGCGTCCGGAACCGACGGCACACCGATCGAGAAATGATCCAGCACGCCCAGCGTCTGCTGCGACATGCCCGCCGGAATTCCCGTTCCCGGCCCGCCCGAGACCATGTACTCGATCCAGTCGTGCGCGTCGGGAACCTGCTGGCTCACCCACTCTGTTTTGCCGTCGCGCCCGCCCCACCAGTACGGACGGAACCCCAGCAGATCGCGATAAAACTTATCCTCCGTCGCGCGGTCGTGGACCAGCAAACCAACGTGGATGATGTGATGTCCTATAGCATTCGGCGCGGCAACTGGCTTCGGATTTGCGGGCGGCTGCACAAATTGGATCGTATTTCCCTCGGGGTCGAGCACGTCGAACCAGCGGCTTCCGTCCTTGCCGCGGTCCACGTGCGCCGGCGTCTTCCAGCCTTTGGCCGTCAGATACTTGCGTAACCCCTCGGCGCTCTCCGTATTGAAGGCCGCGTGATCCAGCCGGTTGATCCCAGCTCCGGCCGGCAGAGGCAGCACTTCGATAAACTGCGTCGCACTCAGGGCGTATCGGACGCCCTGCGGGTTCTCGGGGTCGGACTCCTTCACCGCGCCCACGCTCGCGGTGTAAAAGTGCTCGGTTGCCGCCGCGTCTGACGTGTAGACCGCCAGGTGGGAGATGCCGGTAATCCTGGGCCGTGCCGGCGCTGATTGCGCGGCGGCAGCGGCGACAAGCGAAGACGAAACGAAAGCCACGAGTGCCAGCCTGATTTGCATTGCCATCCCCTCAGGAATTCTGAAGCCTGACCACGATAAATCGGTAGAGTGACCGTGCGCAAATCACGGCTCAAAACCTAAACCGCACCGCGACCTGCACGAGCCGCGGAGCTGCCGCGCTCACCGCCTGGCCAAATGTCCCCGAAGAAATGTTCCCTTCCACCGTTGACGCCCCGAAGAACTGCGCGTGGTTGAACACGTTGAAGGCCTCAGCGCGGAACTCGAAGGCGCGATTGTCGCCGAGCCGCACCTCGCGGGATAGAGTGGCGTCCAGGTTCTCCATTCCCGGGCCCGAAAAGAATCTCTTCCGCGCGTTGCCCATTGTCCCGAGGGCGGGCAAACTGAACTGGCTGGCGTCGAAGACTGGCGCACCGCGGCGCGGATTCGTGTTCAGCTGAAGCGAGCCGCCGTTCCATTGCGGCGTGTCCACTCCGTTGTTGTTGATGCCATTCGGAATCGTGCCCAGGAGCGAAGTGTCGTTGTTGTTTAGGAGCGTGACGGGCAGACCGGTGGTGAGCCGGGTCACGCCCGCGAGCGCCCAACCGTCAGCCATTAAGTGCAGAAGACGGTCTTCGCTTTTCACTTTCGGGATGTCGTAGTGGAACGATGCCACAAAGTTCTGCCGCAGATCGAACGCCGAAAGGCCGCGGCTCAGCGAAGGGTCGACGGGATTCACCGGCTCCGGCAAGCCCGCCGACTGGTCGATCGACTTCGACCAGGTATAACTCGCCAGCAGATCCAATCCGTGCGCGCGATGGTTGAGAGTCAATTCGAGCGCGTTGTAATTGGCGTTGCCGATGGTTCGCTGCAGTTCCACGCTGCCGAACTGAGGACCGAACGCCGTGCGCGCCGCCTGCTCGTTGAACGGACCGCACGCCGCGCCCAGGCTCAGACACAGAACAGGATCGGCCGGGTTCGCCTCCTCGAGCACCAGCAGATGATGCGACGACGTTCCCACATAGCTGATCGTCGCCAGCGTGCCCGCGCCAAATTGCCGCTCGATGCTGGCCATCCAATGCTGCGCGTAGGGCGTCACGTCGTTCGGATCGACGGCCGGAATCCCAACCAGCGGCTCAAACTGGCCCCAGTTCACGCTCGCGTTCGGATTGGCGGCGGTCGCTCCATACGCTACGTGCTGCAACGGAAACCGCTGTCCCGTGCTCGCCCCCGTTGCGGCCACGGTGAACGGCGA
>JASHSG010000149.1 GCA_030040935.1 Acidobacteriaceae bacterium
TGCGGCCGAGCCGAACACCGCATGGGACGCCTATCAGGATTACGGCCACAACCACTGGCACAACTCCCTCATCTGGGGCGAAGACCTTCACGACTTTTCCATCACTGGCCCCGGCCTCATCTTCGGAAAAGGCCTCAGCTTCGGCGCCGGTCCCGGTCTCGCCTCATCCACCACGGTGCGCGGCTTCTTCACCGAGCCCGTTGGCCGCCCTGCTGCCGATGGACAGCCGTCGTCCCCGCCGCCCGAGCGCCATTTCAATCCCCGCGGCGACTTCCCCATGTACCAGGCCGAGCAACCCGGCGTCGGCAACAAGGCCATCGCCCTCAAAAACTGCCGCAACGTCCTCTTGCGCGACTTCTCCATCCTCAAGGGCGGCCACTTCGCGCTTCTGCTCACCGGCGTCGACAACCTCACCATCGACAACCTCCGCATCGACACCGATCGCGATGGCATGGACATCGATTGCTGCCAGAACGTCCGCGTCTCCAACTGCACCGTCAACTCGCCCTGGGACGACGGTATCTGTCCCAAGTCCAGCTTCGCGCTCGGCTACCCGCGCGCCACGCGCAACGTCACCATTGCCAATTGTTTCGTCACCGGCTGCTATCAGCTCGGCACCGTCCTCGACGGCTCGTGGAAGAAATTTCCTGAAGGCGGCCGCCCCTACGGCACCGGCCGCATCAAGTGCGGCACCGAATCGAATGGCGGCTTCATCAACATCACCATCACCGGCTGCGTCTTTGAAGGCTGCCAGGGCTACGCTCTCGAAACCGTCGATGGCGCCCTGCTCGAAGACATCACCATCTCCAACACCACCATGCGCGACCTCGTCTCCGGACCACTCTTCCTCCGCCTCGGCGCGCGCCTCCGCGGGCCCAAAGACTCGACCAAAGTCGGCACCCTCAAGCGCGTTCTCGTCTCGAATCTCGATTGCCACAACGCTCCCATGCGCCTGAGTTCCATCTTCAGCGGAATTCCCTCCAACGCCATCGAAGACCTGAAGCTCTCCAACATCTTTGTCGAAACCGCCGGCGGCGCCACCCCCGACGCAGCCCAGCTCGAACCGCCTGAAAAAGAGGACGCTTATCCTGAGCCCGGCATGTTCGGCCAGGTGCCGTGTTCGGGATTCTTCCTCCGCCACATTCGCAATCTCGAGATGAGCCACGTTGAAATCGCCAACGCCACGCCCGACGCGCGTCCCGCCTTCTACCTTCAGGATGTCAACCGCGCCGATTTCTTCTCGATCACCGCGCCGGCCTCGAACGGGGTCTTCGCGCTCCATGACGTCACCGATCTGCGCATCGGCTGGAGCCGCGCCGCCGCCGATATCTCCCTCCCCACCGTCGGCAACAAGACCCTCTGACCCCCGCTGACCCCCGGTGTCCCCGTTTCTCAACCCCCGGTGACACCGCAAGCCCGCAGGCTTTCCTCCCCTTCCGCCGTGTCCCTCGCTCCCAATTCCCGCGACCAGTGTCCTAAATCACATTCGCACGAATCCAAAAATCGTAATATGATCCTTGGAGCCTCGATGAAGAGCCTGGCTAATCCGCGCCTCCGCGCCCGTCACCGCCTTCTCGCGCTCTTCGACGACGCCGCCCCGCATCTTCGCGCCAAAATCACCGGCGTCTACGGCCTGCTTTTCTTCTTCAATGCCGGCGCATGGCTCTGGGCCCTGGTCGCCTTCCGCCACTATCCGCTCCTGCTCGGCACCGCTCTGCTCGCCTACAGCTTCGGTCTGCGCCACGCCGTCGACGCCGACCACATCGCGGCCATCGATAACGTCACTCGCAAGCTCATGCAGGAAGGCAGGCGCCCCGTTGCCGTCGGCCTCATGTTCTCGCTCGGTCACTCCACGATCGTTGTCATCGGCTCGGCTCTCATCGCCGCCGCCGCCCTCGCTCTCCAGCACCGCGCCCTCTCTCATCACATCGGCGCCGCCCGCGATATCGGCGGCTTCATCGGCACGCTCGTTTCCTCGCTCTTCCTCTTTGCCATCGCCATCGTCAACATCGTTGTCCTCGTCTCCATCTATCGCGCCTTCGTGCGCGTCCGTTCCGGCGCCCCCTATGTCGATGAGGACTTCGACCTCCTCCTCGCCAATCGCGGATTCCTCGCCCGCATCTTCCGGCCCATGTTCGCCATGATCCGCCGCAGTTGGCACATGTACCCGCTCGGCGTCCTCTTCGGCCTCGGTTTTGACACTGCAACCGAGATCGGCCTCCTCGGCATCTCCGCCGCCGAAGCCTCCCGCGGACTTCCCCTCGCCTCCATCCTCGTCTTCCCCGTCCTTTTCGCTGCCGGCATGTCCCTCATCGACACCACTGACAACATCCTCATGCTCGGCGCCTATGGCTGGGCCTTCATCAAGCCCGTCCGCAAGCTCTACTACAACCTCACCATCACTTTCGTCTCCGTCCTTGTCGCTCTCATCGTCGGCGGCATCGAGGCGCTCTCGCTCCTCGCCGGCCAGCTTCATCTCACCGGCGGCTTCTTCTCGGCCATCCTCCGCCTCAACTCCAGCTTCGGAACCCTCGGCTACCTCATCGTCGGCCTCTTCGCCCTCAGTTGGATCGTCTCCATCGCCATCTACAAATGGCGCCGCTTCGACTCGCTCGAATTCGGCGACTGACCTCTGACCCCTGATCACTCACCCCTGACCCCTGACCTCTGATCCCTGAACCCTGATCACTGACCCCTCGCTTTTGATATAACAATCTGGCATGTCGCCATCGGCTCGTTCCGTCGCCTCTCCCCGCGTTGTCAGCATCGAAGATTTTCGGCGCATCGCCCAGCGCCGCGTGCCCAAATCCGTATTCGACTATCTCGATGGCGGCGCAGAAGGCGAGGTCACCCTCCGCGAAAACTGCCGCGTCTATGAGGACGTCACCTTCCGCCCTCGCCACGCCGTCGCATTCGCCGATTGCAGCCTGCGTACCCAGGTTCTCGGCTTCGATCTCGCGCTCCCTTTCCTGCTCGCCCCCGTCGGTTACAGCCGCCTCATGCATCCGGTCGGTGAAGTAGGCGCAGCTCGCGC
>JASHSG010000150.1 GCA_030040935.1 Acidobacteriaceae bacterium
AAGCCCTCACTGATCGCGGTACGAACGGTGATCGGATACGGCAGCCCGAGAGCGGGAACAAACAAGGTGCACGGCGAAGCGATGGGAGCGGCGGATACTTCGGCTACGAAAAAATTCTTTGGATTTCCGGAAGATCAAAGCTTTTACGTGCCCGATGACGCTCTGGCCAACTGGCGGGAGGCGGTGCAGCGCGGCGCCGGGCAGGAGGCGGATTGGAACTTCACTTTTGCCGGGTATAAATCGGCATTTCCAGATCTGGCGGCGGAATTCGAGCGGAGGCAGGCGGGGAGGCTCAAGGCGGGATGGGAGGAAGCGATTCCCGGCTTTCCCGTGGAAAAGCCGTTGGCTACGCGCAATGCGGGTCAGCAAGTGATGAATGCGATTTACGAGAGCGTGCCGGAGCTGATTGGCGGGGCAGCGGATTTGACGGCGTCGACAAAGACGATTTTCAAAAACAGCGCCCATTTTGCCGACGATCCAACGGGACGCAATGTATTCTTTGGGGTCCGCGAGCTGGCGATGTGCGCGGCGGTCAATGGAATGGCGGTTCATGGCGGAGTACGTCCGTTCGGATCGACGTTTTTTGTGTTCTCTGACTACGCCAAGCCGGCACTGAGGATTGCAGCGATCATGGAGGCGCCGTCGCTGTTTGTGTTCACACATGACTCGATTGGCGTGGGCGAGGATGGGCCGACGCACGAACCCGTAGAGCACCTGATGGCACTGCGCGCAGTGCCGCACATCACGGATTTTAGGCCCGCAGACGCGAATGAGACGGCGGCTTGCTGGCGGCTGGCTCTGGAGCGCAGGGGGCCGTGCTTTTTTGCGCTCACGCGGCAGGATGTGCCGGTGATCGATGCGTCGAAGCATGACATGTATGCTGGTGCGAGCAAGGGAGCGTACGCGCTGGAAGAGGCGCCAAGTCCGCAGGTGATTCTGATTGGGACCGGTTCAGAAGTGCAGTTAGCCCAAGGTGCGGCCAAGCTGCTGGCGGCGGAGGGAATCAAGGCGCGCGTCGTGAGCATGCCGAGCTGGAGGATCTTCGAGGAGCAATCGGCCGCGTACAAGGAAAGCGTGTTGCCGGCGGGCGTGCCGAAGGTGGCGGTTGAAGCTGGCGCCACGCTGGGCTGGTGGAAGTATGTGGGCACTGACGGCGACGTGGTTGGACTCGATCGCTTTGGCGCGTCGGCTCAAGGGCCCGTGGTGATGAAGGAGCTGGGATTCACGGCAGAGAATGTGGCGGCGAGGGCAAAGAAGCTGGTGAAGCGAGGCTAGCGGAGTTAGCGGAACCAGACGGTTCGCATTGAACATTTCTCGGCTCCGCGAACACTGCTCACTCCGCTGTTCCGCTAAGAAGGATTCTGTGAAACTTGTCATCGGTTCGGATCACGCGGGATTTGCGATGAAGGAAGAGGTGCACGCCAGCCTCGCCGCGGCGGGTCACGAGGTGGTTGACTTAGGGGCTTTCAAGTGCGAGCCCGAGGACGATTATCCCGACTTTGCGGAGAGAGTCGGCGAGGCGATCAAGGGTGGAGTGGCACCGCGGGGCATTCTGATTTGCGGGTCGGGTGTGGGTGTGTGCGTGGCGGCAAACAAGATTCCGGGAATCCGCGCGGGGATTTGCCACGATACGTATTCGGCGCACCAGGGCGTGGAACACGACGACATGAACGTGCTGGTTCTGGGGGCGCGAATCATCGGCTCGGCGCTGGCGTTCGAGCTGGCACATGCGTTCATCGGGGCGAGGTTCCAGTCGCAGGAGCCCCGATTCGTGCGGCGGTTCAAGAAAGTGCTCGCCATCGAGGCCAAGTACGAGCGGTGAAGATCGAGCAAGTCGGCGGGTCGGTGGAAGGCAGACAGCAAACAGCAGACAGAAAGAAGTCGTCAACGGGTTGCCGGACCTGTGTTCCCACCCTAAATTTCGCCCTACTGCGGCGAGATTCGGAATGGGTCGCCCCTGTCAGTGCGGGAAGGAAATGGGAAAAGCATCCGCAGATCCTTCGGCTCGTCCTGGCGCGCCGGGACTCGCACCGGATAACAGTTGAATGGGCCAGGAATGAAAGTCCGGTTTTTCGTTGAAGTGTAATGAGACACATTTCGAATAGGCTGAGTCAGCGGACGAATTCTGCAATCAGTTGTTCTTAGCTCCGTCTAATGTCCTCTCACAAAGAAAGAACGCGCGCTGCGCGGGAAAGAGCCGCCGATGCTCCCCTTCGACGTTATCCTCTTCGATGTAGGCGGAGTGCTGTTAACGAATGGATGGGACCACCGGGAGCGTGCGGCTGCGGCGGTGAGGTTCGGCCTCGACGCCGGAGAACTCGAAGTCCGCAATGCCAAGTTCTATCCGGCGTGGGAGAGCGACCAAATCGATCGGAATCAGTATCTCGATGCCGCGGTTTTTTATGAGCCGCGGAGCTTTTCGCGAGACGACTTCTTCGATTTCATGCTGGCGCAGTCAAAGCTGCTGGAGGACGGGGCTCTCGAAATCCTGGCCGAGATTTCCGCGTCAAAGAAGTATCTGATCGGCGCACTGAACAATGAAGCGCGCGAGACCAACGATTTTCGCCTTAAGGAATTCGGCCTGCGCCGGTATCTCAGGCTGACGTTCAGCTCGTGTTACGTGGGGCTGCGAAAGCCCGATCCGGCGATGTACCGGCGGGCACTGGACGTTCTGGGATCGGCGCCCAGTCGGATGCTGTTTATCGATGACCGGCAGGAGAATGTGGAGGGCGCGGCGGCGGCAGGGATGACGGCCGTGAGATTCAGGGGTGCGGAGGCGCTGCGGGCGGAGCTCGAGCAGCTCGACGTTTTTTAGCTGGTCAGCGAAACAACGCCACTCGAAGCCTCCGGCGGTCTTCGTAACTCTTTGGGCGGAATCGTGTCTAACAGCGATAGGGAGTTTGAATTACACGTGGGTCGATTGAATGGCTTCCCGGTTGCGGGAATTTTTTTCCTGGTTCTGGTAGGGTTTCCTGCCACAGCGCCGGCGCAGTCAGGCAGCTTTGAGATCTCGCAGAATGGCCAGGTGGTGGGATCGGCCAGCTATCAATTCACGGCCACGAAGGCGGGCTACGAGTCGACGTCGCTGGTGAAGGTCACGATGGAGGGGCTGAACTACGCGCTCTCGAAAGACGAACTACTGAGCGCGGCCGACGAACTGAAGCATGTTTTGTTGAGCGCCGCGGTTAACGGTGAAGCAGTCACCGTGGTGGCGGCACCTGATGCATCGCGGTTTCTGGTTACTATTTCGGCGAACGGCAAGAGCGCGACAACGCGATTGGACGCCCATCCCGGCGCGGTGTTTCTAGCCGACTTCGACGCGGGCGGACTGGAGACGCTGCTGGCCCTTGCAGTGGCCAGAAGCAACCGTAACCTTTGGGCCATTCTGCCGAAAGAGGCAGGGTCAATAGAGCCGGTGACACTGGCGACGTATCCGGACCAGGAAGGGACGCTCGGAGGCAAGCCGGTTACGGTACACCATCTTGTGGCAATGATCGCCGGGGCCAAAACGGATCTGTTTTCGGGGCCGGAGAACCAACTTCTGCAGGCGGAGTTGCCCCAGGCGGGGTTCGTGCTGATTCGGCAGGGCTTTGAATTGAAACCGCCGACCAGGCCGATTGTGCCGATGGCAGGCGAGGAAAGCGCTCCGCAGGCTCCGGCAAATTGAGGCGGGGCTTCGACAGGTCGCGGCCGTAGGAACGCGGCAAACGGGAAAATACGCCCGGGACGTCCAATTATCAGACAAACCCGAATCCGCAAAGGCACTCGGATGAGAATGCGGATCGAAGTAGACTGGAGAAGCTCTCGATTGTCCGCACTCCCCCTGATGCGCCGCACCGCATTCATGGCGGTTGCGCTCGCTTTGCTGACGACGGCCGGCATGCTGAGCGCTCAGACTGCCCAAACGGCTAAAGCCGAGCGAAAGCCTGCAACCGCGAGGACTTGGCGGGCGTCGCATTCGGCGAGCGCGGGTCCGATTGCAGCGGCACACGCCAAGGGCTGCACCAACAGCAATGCAAAGTTCAGGGCGAGACGAACCAGGCGCACGGCCTATGAGGTGGGGCGCGAGGCTGGCCTGGAGATTCTGAGGCAACGCGCGGGGATGCACTCGGCGCCGTGCCGGACGCTGCGCTTAGAGCGCCGGCGCTCTGGGCGGTGGCCGCGGATCGAGCGCGCCGCCTGGCGATCGGCGCCGACGCGCCAGGCACGGGCTGCGGAACGGAGCAAGGGAGGGCCGGGCGTCTCAAATCCTGGTGTGTGGCACGCGGAGACTGTGGGAACGCGAGCCAAGGATACGCAGCGCGTGGATGGCGGGCGCGAGGCGATGCAAGCTTCGGACGCGGGTGAGGCGAATGAAGCCGGCGAAAGCGCGGACGTGGGGCCGGCGGATGACGATCGTGGAGCGCCGGACGAGCCCACATCGGGAAAGAAAAACGATGCGGTAGCGCAGGATGGCGACGAGACTCAGGCCACGGCTCTGAGCGAAACCTCCAAAGCGCCGGGTTCGGCTGGTGCGAAAACGGAGGACGATGAAGCTTCGCTTTTGATGCCGCGGGGCGGGATGCCGGCGCCGCTGCGCGGATCGCTGGCGTCATTGGAGCGGCAAAATGACAGGCTGGACGAAGAGGGGCTGGAGCGGATCGAGAACGAAGCCGACCTGGCTGCGCGGATCGCCAAGAAACTGCTGGTGCCACTGCCGGTTTCGAGCGCGCTGACGGTGAATGCGGAGCTTGAGGTGAATCACCGCTACTGCCGACCGTGGACTGCGAAGTTTCTGACAGATCTGGCGCGGGCGCATGAAGCCGCGTTCCAGAAGCCCCTCGAGGTGAGTTCAGCGGTTCGAACGGTGGAATACCAGAAGCGGCTGATGGAGACCAATGGAAATGCGGCGCCGGCCGAGGGCGATTTGGTGAGCCCGCACCTGAC
>JASHSG010000001.1 GCA_030040935.1 Acidobacteriaceae bacterium
CTGCGCCGTGTTTTGCCGGGTAGGCGAAATCGCACTTTCCCATCCGACTTCGTCCGCGGCGCTCCGCTGCAGAGAGAAAGGATGGGCGGGGAGAAAGACCACGCTACCACGCCAGCAATTCGTCGCCTGAACTTGCGGAGAGAAACCTGACCGGCGACGGAGCGGCTTCGGGCGGGCATCCGAAACACTGGATGGACTCTGGTCCTGCAGCCTTGGCCCATTCGAGAGCCCTCTCAGCCTCGCGCAGCACCACGACCGGCGACCGCCCGCGGCTGTTGGCGATGCCAAAACACGCGGAAAGCCGGACGGCTTCGCCTGCGACCCGAAAGGGCAGGGCGAAAACGTCGACGCGAAGACGCTCGGCCAGGATCATTGCGCTGGCCGGGCTGCATGCCGGCAAAGCAATCAAAAACTCGTCCATTCCCGGCCGGCCAAGCAGATCGTAGCTGCGCAAGAGCGCTCCGGTACGGGTCGACACCTGGCACAGCAGATCGTCGCAGGCGTCCACGCCGAGACGCGAGTTCCAGTGTCCGAAGTCGTCGATATCGAAGAGTACCAGGCATAAGGAGCTGTTCATGCGCTGGGTTCGGTCGGTCTCGCGGAAGAGCATGGAGAGCAAGGTCTCGCGGTTGTAGACGCCGGTTAGACGGTCGAATTGAGCATTGCGAATGGCGGCCTCGCGAAGACTCTCGAGTTCGAGCGCCCTGCGCTGGTTGCGCAGCAACAGATCGACCCGGAGCTGCCAATAGGCAAGCTCGGCCGGGCGCAGGATCAGGTCGTCGATGGCGCCGTCGGCGAGCCGATCAATCCATTCCTGGCTCACACCGTCTGCGATGAGCATAATGGGCGAGGGCGGCCTGTCGACTGTTGTGCGAATGGCGGCGACCAATCGGCTGATTGGCAAGCCGGGCAGCCTGGCATCGAGCATAAGCAGATGCGGCGAATTCCCGGCCTTGAGAAAATCAAGCGCCGCCTCCGCCGAGAGAACGACTTTCACGCGCGCCCCGGCCGCCATAAGCAGCGGCTCGGCGGCGCTAAGGAGAGCCGGATCGGGCGATGCAAACAAAAGGACGGGAGAGGCGTGCGATGGCATCGGGACAATGCTCCTGTTTGGATGCATCGGCAGAGATTAGAAATTATTTAGAAACCAGGCGCAGAATGTTGGGCCGCAGGAATGACCTTGGTGCGGATTCTCAATCCTGGTGCGATGCCCGCCCTTTCAATTTGGGGCAGAGGCAAACGCCATCCTTCGATATTCCCGAGGGGGCAAAGGAACTCTTGAACGACTCTAATCCACAAAGTCCACTTGCGGAGTGATGCGGATGATGCCGCGCTCGTGGCCCATTGCAAGCAGCTTGCGGATCGCCTCGCGGCCGTCGGCGCCGTAGTCGAGCGTGCGCTCGTTTACATACATGCTTACGAATTGGCTGGTCGTCGTGGTGTCCAGGTCGCGGGCGAACTGCATGGCGTATTCGAGGGCCGGCTCGCGGTGCTCCAGAGCATATCGGATCGAGTCGCGCAGCGCCTTGGAGATCACCTTGTGCGCCTTGGCGCCCAGCGAACGGCGAATGGCGTTGCCGCCCAGCGGCAGCACAAGGCCTGTGGTTTCGCGCCACCACGCGCCAAGGTCAATCACCTTGAACAAACCGCTGGTGGAATAGGTAAGCTGACCCTCGTGAATTATGAGCCCAGCTTCATGGGTGCCGGCCAGTATCGCCGGAATAATGCTGTCGAACGGAACAGTAACGGTTTTGATTTCCGGATTGAGGATCTTAAGGGCAAGGTAGGCCGTGGTGAGCGTGCCTGGGACGGCAACCTGGATGCGGTCAAGATCGCTTACATCGAGCACGCGATTTGAAACGACCATGGGCCCGTAGCCCTCACCGACGCTGCCGCCGCAACCCATCAGCGCGTAGTTCTGCTGCAAATAGGGATAGGCATGAAAGCTAACGGCCGTGACATCGTAGAACGCTTCTTCCCGAGCGCGTTGATTGAGCGTCTCGATGTCACAGAGCGCGTGGCTGAAGCGGTAGCCGGCCACACGAATCTTTTTGGTCGCCAGGCCATAAAACATAAAAGCATCGTCGGAATCGGGGCTATGGGCGATGGAGATATCGATTGGGGCTTTCGCAATTGTTAGATCGGGGACCTTGGTGCTCACGTCAGCGGAGATCCTTTCGGCAACAAAAACTTTTGTCGTTCTTCAATCTTGCGGCAATTGACAGGCAATGGCCGCACACGAACTGACTGTTTCGAGCAAAACAGCCAATTCATCTCACTACAAAATATCAGGACTTCAGTTCGAGGTCAGTCTCTTCGGCCGGCTCAATGACTACCGACGGCCGCTTGGCGCTCTTGCTGCGATGCAGCCAGACATGACGGGCAGCCCCCGCGGCCGCGGCAAGCAGCGCTGCAAGCGAGACGAGAAAAGCGATGAGAAGCAAGCGCATGAGGAAGGCTCCAACAAGCATACCAGAGGCCAAACTGTCGCAATGACGTTCGTTTACACTTTGGTACCCTGCTGCGGTCCTACGCTGGCGCGCAGCCATTTCAGGTAGGAGCAATTGCCGGCCTCGATCTCGAGCACCAGAAACTCGGGAGTCTGATAACTATGAAGTTCCTCAAGACGGGCTTCAAGAGCGGGCAGTTGGTCAAGCGCTGTCTTGAGCAGAAGCATTGTCTCGGCTGACGATTCGATCCGGCCTTGCCAACGGTAGACCGAGTGAACGGGCGGAAGGAGTGTGGCGCACGCGGCCAGGCGCTCCTCCACCAGCGTCCGGCCCAGGCGAGAGCCTTCCTCAGGACTGACCACCGTGGTCATCACGATGCGCGCGGTCGAAGTAGATTCGAGCATTTGGCCCTCCGGAATGAAAACGATTCTGCCTCCACTCTACGCTCCGACATGAAGGGCGCGGCGATCATCCGCTTGAGAGCGGCAGCTCATTTTTCAATTCCGGAGAAGCCTTGCCGAAGCGGAACGCGGCCAGCGGCCCTGAGGGCGATTGGCGCTAACCCGCGCTTGCGGGCTGCGATTCCGTTCAACTGCATAAACTCCTGCTCGACGTTGTCCAAGAGAACAACGCTGTCTCATTCGCGATCTCTGCCCGGAGAGCCCCTATGCACACAGACGCCATCGGGAGGATTCCGCTCGACAATCCGGCCAACCAGGAACCAGGCCCTCATCGCGCGGAGCCCAGGTGGCCAGTCGCGGTGCCTGGGTCGACCTATGGTTAAAAATTGCGGTGCGGCTTGCCGATCCGGGTCCGGTGTTGCAGTATGAACTTTGCGGAGAGCGAGACCGCCGCAGGTGGAGAATCGGATGAGCGCAACGATCAGGTTTGGCACCTCGGGATGGCGAGCAATCGTAGCCGACGAGTTTACGGTGGCCAATATTCGCTTGGCGGCTGCGGGAATCGCCGCTTACGTCAGAACCCTTCCCGCTCCGCACCGCGTGCTGGTCGGCCGCGATCCGCGATTCCTGGGAGAAGGCTTTGTGGCCGAAGCGGCGCGCGTGCTTTTTGCGGCCGGCGTCACGCCCATCGTGATTCCAGACGCCGCTCCCACTCCGGCCATCGCGTACGCTGTTCGCACTCTCAAGACTTCAGGCTCCATCAATTTCACCGCTTCGCACAATCCGCCCGAATATAACGGGATCAAATACTCCACGCCTGACGGCGCGCCGGCCCTGCCGGAAGCGACGAATCGGATTGAAGCCGCAATCGACGAGATCGCCGGCGGAGGCGGTCATGATATTCCCAGTCCGCTTCGAGCAACAGACCCATTTGAAACTATCGACGTGAAGCCGGCCTTTCTAGCGCGCCTGGCCGAGCTCGTTGACTTGAAAGCCATCGCGAGATCGGGCATCAAGGTCGTTTACGATCCGTTTTGGGGCGCGGGCCGCGGCTATCCGTGCCACCTGCTCCGCCAGGCCGGCGTCACCGTCGCAACCGTCCACGACTATCGTGACGTGCTCTTCGGTGGGCACGCGCCGGAGCCCTCCGACGAGCTGCTCGGTGCTGCGAAGAAAAAATTAACGGAGATCGGCGCCGCGCTGGCGATCGCCACAGACGGAGACGCGGACCGCTTCGGCATCGTCGACGCCGACGGCACTTTTATCCAGCCGAACTACATCATCGCGCTGCTTTTCGACTACCTGGTGGAAACACGGGGCTGGAAAAACGGCGTGGCCAAAAGCGTGGCTACCACCAACCTCATCAACGCGCTGGCCGAATACCACAAAGTCCCACTCTACGAAACGCCCGTCGGTTTCAAATACATTGGCGCGCTGATCGATCAGGATAAGATCGCCATTGGTGGCGAAGAATCTGCCGGCCTCACCATCCGCGGCCACGTTCCCGAGAAAGACGGCGTGATTGCCGGTCTTCTTGTGGCGGAGATGGTGGCCACGCGTGGGGCAAGCCTGGGCGCCCAATTGAAGGCACTTTTTGCCAAGGTTGGTTCCTTTTTCCCCGTACGAGAGAACTTCCACTTGACCGTGGCCCAGAAAGCCGCGTTCACTGAGAAGTTGAAGGCCGACCCGCAGGACCTGGGCGGGCGCAAAGTCGTCTCTGTCGTCAGGACGGATGGGCTCAAGCTGATTCTTGACGATGGCTCATGGGTCTGTTACCGCCTCTCGGGGACAGAACCGGTGGTGCGCGCCTATACCGAGGCCCGCAACGAGCAGGACACGAAGGCTCTGCGGTCAGCGGCGGAAAAGTTTGTGCTGAGCTAAGCCCTGATTACGGGCCGCCAGCACGGATTGCGATTCAATGCCGGAAGAGAGAGTGCGGGGCAAGACGAAAACGCGAGGCGGGAGGCCCGCTTCGCTGCGCACGTGGGCGCTCGACTCGATTCAGCGTCTTTGGCGGCCGGCGGGCACCGTGGTGGCCGTTGTTTTGGCCATGCTCGTCACATGGCATGTGATTTACGGCAAGCATGGTTTGTCTGTATGGCAGCAGAAGCGCGCTGAGGACCGCGCACTGCAGCAGGAGATCAAGGATCTCGAGCAGGAGAATGCCGAGATGCGCCAGCGAATCGATCACCTGAATTCGGATCCGGATGCGATAGAGCGCGAGGCGCGGGAAAAGCTGCATTACGCCAAGCGCGGCGAGGTGATCATCAATCTATCCGACGCGCCGCCGGCGCAGCCCCCGAGCAATTCCGGCAGGTAAGTCTCCAGGCGCTCCGTTCCCTA
>JASHSG010000151.1 GCA_030040935.1 Acidobacteriaceae bacterium
GGCATTCCAGTCAATTTCGTGGAACGTGCGGACGTGCTGAGGATGATTGAGCATGCGCGCGATGCCGGCGAGCGAAAATCCATCATTGTGGTCAATGCGCACGCCATCCTTGAATGCCGCCGCGATCGTGAAATGCGATCTGCGACTCTTGGCGCTGACTTGGTCCTCTCGGATGGGGTTAGCACCTCGCTGGCAGCTCTCCTTATTGCCGGGCGGAGCAAAGGACCGCGAATTCCAGGTCCGGAGTTGATGCTTTACATATTGGACAAGGGCCGTACCGCGGGCTTGCGTCATTACCTTTATGGGGCCAGCCCCGAAGTGCTGGAGGAACTTTCCAGGCGGATATGCTCTCTCTTTCCCGGAATTGTGATTGCCGGGGCCTATTCTCCTCCCTATCGTCCCCTCACTGACTCCGAAGATGAAGGCATCGTTGAGCAAATAAACTCGACTGCTCCCGATGTTGTTTGGGTTGGTCTCGGCGCTCCCAAACAGGAGAAATGGATCGGCAGCCATGTGGGCAGGATTCGCGCTGCGGCCATGATTGGCGTCGGCGCCGCATTCGACTTCCACGCTGGCGCGATTCCATGGGCGCCTCGATGGATTCGCCGTGCGGGGCTGGAGTGGATCTATCGCCTGATGCATGAACCGCGCCGCCTGTGGAGAAGGAATCTTGACGGCCCTCTGTTTGTCGCGCTCGTGTGCGGGCAGAAAGCCGGCCTGGTTCGACATTAGCCTTGCGCGCCATCCCGGCTCGCGATTTCCGCCCCGGCGCCGCGGAACAATTGCCGATTTTGCATTGCCTCTGATCCAGCGCGATCTCTCGTCTCACACGTGCGCTACTTGATCACATCGATTGCCGCGGCGCCGAGCGCGAATTGAGAGAACATTTGCGACCAATTCAGGACCCCGTAAAGCGCGGACTCCTTCGGCAGCTTTTCAGGGACTACAATCGTGTCGCCGGGATAGATGCGCAGCTCGTCGAATTCACTCCCCCACGGGCCCTTGCTCGTGTCGCGGCTCACCACTTCGCCGTCCGCGCGGATGATGAATTCGCGGTTGCGGTCGGCGTCCTTATTCGTGCCTCCAGCCAGCCTTAAATACACTCTCACGTGCGTGTGCGCCTGGAACAGGAACGAGTTCTGATCATACACGGCGCCAACCACGTTGATGGCGGCGGGAATATGTGGCACAACAAAACGGTCACCATCTTCCATGGTGATGTCGGGAAGGCCGTCAATCGCTGTGCTGTTGGGCTGCAGCGGAAACACGATTCGTCCCGTGGCTCGAATCTGCCGCAGGCTCGACAGAAGGCTCTGTTCGCTTCCCTGGACCGCGGCGCTGCTCGCCAGGCCCTGCGATGAGGCCGACGCGGGGGAAGCCGCCAGCATCAGCGCGTTCCGATTGATCCCCATGCTCAGGCTCTGAACATATTCATCGATTCTGGCCTGCTGCACGGCGCGCGTCGATATGCGCGTAAATTCCGATCCGTAGAGATATGCATTCGGCGTTATCCCGCCCGCGCGCTCGATGAGATGGCGCAATGTCTCGCCGGGCTCAACCGAGTACACGCCCGCATGCACAAACTCGCCTTCCAGCCGGACAAGTTTCGTCTGCTCCGCGACGGGCACGGGGAAATCGGCTTGCGAAAAAATCGAGATTACATCTCCCGGACGCAGTTCCATATCCTGGCTCGCGTCGTGTTGCAAAACCAGTTTGCCAAGGTCGAATGGTATGAGCTTGGTCTTTAAGTTTTCCGCATCGAGCCGCTCGATCACCGCATAATCCCAGTCGATCTCAGGCGCCGGCAATTGCACCTGCGTCCGCTGCGCGGCAACCGTCGATTGGCTCGAACCGGCCGCTTCCTCATTGGCCAGCGGGGCCGATCCGGCACGCTGCTGCGCGTTCAGCCTCTGGCCTTGCCCGGTCCCGGATTGATCCTGCTGCAGTTCGGGCTCCCCTTCTTCCGCGCGCTGCTCCTCCGGCCCTCCAGCCGCCTGCGGCGCCGGCGGCGGCAGTGTAATGGGCTGGTTGTCCGTGGGCTGGCGTTGATTCTGAAACCCGGGAACCGGTTCAAACTCGGGCCCCGGCAGGCCCATCTGCGCTCGCCGCCACCAGTAATTCCTCGTTAGCAGAGATTCCTTATCGGGAATCAAATCGCTCACGCGCATACCGTCGTGCCAGGCAAACCGGCCGGGATTGGCCGTATTGCCTCTGAGGGTCACGGTCTTCTCGTATTTGGGTACGATCGAATACACGCGGACCACATCGCCGTCGGCCAGTGGCGAGGCCAGGCCTGATGCGTCGTATGACACTTCCATCGCATGACGGTCTCGATGTTCGTCGATACGCTCGATCGAGACACGCGCCTCTGCAGCCACGGCCGAGACGCCGGCGGCATCAGCCAGGATCTCGGCCAGGGTTTCATTCCGCCGCAGCTCGTAGATAGCCGGATGATGCACGCTGCCGAACACTGCGGCCTCCGGGCCCACCGGCGGAATGTAAATGACATCCCCTGACAAAAGCTTGGCATCCTTCGTCTTATCGCCCCTGATCAGCAGATCGTACAGATCAAAGGAGGTCACCGTCGTCCCGTCGCGGCGCAACTCGATCCCGCGCATCGAGCCTTCGATTGAGGGGCCCCCGCTGGCGAAGATTGCATCTGCCAGCGTGCTCAGTGAACTGATCGTGTAAACACCGGGCCGCCGCGCCTCTCCCGACACGTACACCTGAATGGCGCGTATCTGGCCTACGTCGGCGCTGAGATCGAAATTGTGGTAAACGCGGCCGACCGCTTCGCGCAAATGTGCATCCAGCTCCGACACTGCCAGGCCAGCCACATGCACCTGTCCCACCTGGGGCAGGTAGATCTCGCCCGAGCGGTCCACTCGAACATTGGCCGACAGGGATACTTGTCCCCAGATGCGGATGCGCAACTCGTCCCCCGGACCGAGGACGTAACCGGACGGCACGGGCGCCATGTCTACTGGCGCAAAGGTCGAGGGGATGTTGCGAAACAGGTTGGCGCCGTAAACCGGCAAAATCACGCCTGTGGTTGAAGCCACGAACTTTTGGAACTCAGTCAGAGGTTCAGGCGAAATTGGCGGCAGCTGCGCGGTCGACTGGCGGGAAAGCCTCTCGATATCGGTGTAATTTGCAGGAAGATTTCCGCGGGCACTCGGATACTCGGCTTCGTACCCCGGTGGGATCCCCGCCGGCGAGGTGCCCGCCGGCGATTCGGGCGGCGTTTCGGGCTCAAGACCTGCGCCACTGCACGCCGCGGTTGTGGAAAGCAAAGGATCCGAACAGCTCCAATCGCTTGAGCCCGGCGAAGACTGCGCTCTTGCAAACGAGCACGAGACGACCAGGAAACTGAATTGAGAAATTATGGCAAGCCAACCACAGGGCCGAACCGAGACAGGACGCCTTCCGAGGCCTCTCACTGTCTTTCCGCAATGCGGAGAATGCATATGCCACGAGTCTAGCACGAGTGCCGGAAGGCGCATCCGCTTGAACCCATTGCGTCCAGGCTGCCGATTCGATGCCGGCATGTGCGGTCTGTAAGCAACCGGACGAAGGGCCCGGCGCATCTCACCGAGTAGCTTTCGGTGTGCTCCGGCGGGCCCTCGGCCGATAGTGTATGTTTGGTAAACAGTTGCGTGACCGTCGTCACATTCATCGCGGCGATCGCGCTTCCGTGCCGACCTGCATCGTTGTCATGTCTTGTCCCTCATCGTGGCATCGGCTTCTTCTTATTACCAATGTGATGTCCAACACGTGTTTTTGCGAACATGAGGAGTACATTTGGAAGCAAAATTTTGTCATACTGTTGCAAAGAAGCAATGCTATATTGCTAAGCTAGTTGCACTCTTACTTGGTTGCGTTTTTTCATGGATCGGATCTGCGTGAATCGTTAGCCCGCGAACGATTGACGGGCCGAAGAAAGTTTCTCATCCGGCGGCTGGCTGCGGCGCCCAAGATTGCCGCGGGCTGCCGCCAGTCGCAACGAGTCCGCTGGTGGCATTTCGTCTCCAGCTCGTCAGTACTGTTTGGCAATCGGATATTTCCAATTCTTTTTGGGGGGCGCTTTGAGCGTCGAGCCTTTAGGCAATCAGATCATCAATCCTTCGGATTCATTCTCATTTGTACCCGGTGCTGCAAACGACGCAATTGAATCGTTCAATCACCACGCCCTGGCCCGAGCAATGTCGGCGAATCACCTTGCCGCTCCTTCCGCCGACGCCGATGAAGCTTCGTGGATCGAGCGTCATGTGTGGAGAGCTGAGGGTCTTGAGCAGGAAGTCAGCTGGATGAACCTTAGTCCCTGGTCGCGTTCTGCGGCCAAGCGGCTATTCGACTGTGTTTCCGTTCTTCTCGCCCTGCCGTTACTCATTCCGGTCATGCTCTTTGCTGCTCTCCTGGTCCGGCTCACTTCGCGGGGCCCGGTCCTCTTCCTGCAGGAACGCGTGGGCCAGTTCGGACGAAGGTTCACCATCCTCAAGTTCCGCACCATGATTCATGTTCCCGACCAGGCGCATCATCCTATTACAACCTCCGAAAATCAGCGCTTCACTCCGGCCGGTCCCTTCCTTCGCCGCTGGAAACTGGATGAGTTGCCCCAGATTTTGAATGTCCTGCTTGGACACATGAGCCTTGTTGGTCCGCGGCCCAAGTTGCCCGAGCATGTCGTATTCGATCCTCCCTGCCGTCCCGGAATTACCGGCATGGCCACCAACATTTTTGCCAACGAAGAGGCCGTTCTCGCCTATTTGCCCAAGGAAAAACTCGACGCCTTCTATCATGCAGTCGTGCTACCCGCCAAGCGGCGCCTTGACGCTGAATACATGTCCCGTGCCACGTTCCTGTCCGACTTTCGCCTGCTCATCAACGCTGTCCTCCGCCGCTGGGGCACTGGGTTAGACATGTACATCCTTCAGGCCGCCTTTGAGGCGGACCCCGATCGGGAATCCCTGAAAGCCGCCCAGCCGTCCTTCCCTGTTATGCATCGGCCCGCGGCCGCTGCAATCGCCCGTTCTGCCAGCGAAGAGCAGATCGCCGTTTCCTAGGGCGTATCGAATTGTGCTCGCGCCGCGCGGCGCGAGCCATTTTCCCCGTGTTCCGGAAACGCTGCATTGTCGAACCAGGCCCGGCCCCCGAGCCCTTCCTCCAAATAGCCTCTGCCCATCTCCGGGAAATCCGGCGCGTGCCGTAACCATAAGCTTCCGTCGCGCGTCTCAGAGTGTGCGAACTGAAATTCCGGAGGATCGATGCTTCGTTCCAATGTTTTCTACATTGCTGTCTTCTGCGCCGGCCTGTGCGCAATGCTCGGAGCCTTTGGTGTGAGCCGCTGGGGACGCGCCGAGACTCGGGCCGCGATACCCCCACCCAAGGACGATGTTTCCCTCGCGCAGCATCCCGGCAGGGAGACGGCCGTCTTTGCCGGCGGATGCTTCTGGGGGACGCAGGCGGTGTTCGAGCGGGTGAAGGGCGTGGCGGCGACGACGGCAGGCTACGCCGGAGGTTCCGCGGAAACCGCGACCTACGACCAGGTGACGACGGAAACGACCGGCCACGCCGAGTCGGTGAAAGTGGTCTTCGATCCGTCGCGAATCACCTACGGAAAACTGCTGCAGATCTTTTTTACGGTTCACGACCCGACGACGCTCAATCGACAAGGAAACGACGTTGGAACCTCGTACCGGTCAGCCATCTTCTATACCAATGAAGAGCAGAGGAAGATCGCCACCGAATATATTGCGCAACTCGACGCGGCGCGGGCATTTCCCAAGACAATCGTCACAGAAGTGACGCCACTCAAAGGCTTTTACGATGCCGAGTCCTACCACCAGGACTACGCGTTGCATCATCCCGACAATCCCTACATTCTGGTCTGCGACCGGCCCAAGATCGAGACGCTGCGCAGGGAGTTCCCTGAGCTGTTTCAGGAGTATTCGGGCCGTTGAGCAAAACTTCGCAAGCAGGTATCGCGCCTTAGCCCTCAATCGTCACGAACTTCGCATTTAACTGCGCCTTTAGCACCAGCTCTGCGGCCAGCAGAGCCTCGTCCTGATCTTGCGCCGTATGCGTGCGGTTGACGATGTCTGCGACAAACTGGGGTCCAAACGGCAAGGGCATCGCTCTGCAGTCGATGTAGCGCGCCTGCTTGCTGTCGACGACAAATAAGTTGTTGCCCTGGTGGCTGACGGCGATGTTGGTGTATTTACGGATTTCCATGTAGCCGTCGGTGCCGAGAATAAAGAGCCGCCCGTCGCCCCAGGTGCCTACGCCCTCGGGGGTGAACCAGTCGAGGCGCACGTAGCCGAAGCCGCGATTGCCGCGCAGAACCATATCCCCAAAATCCTGAAAATGCGGGTGCTGCGGATGGCGCACATTCGCGATCTGCGACTCCACGACTTCCGCCTCGGTCGATCCCGTGTAAAACAGAAACTGATCCACCTGATGCGAGCCGATGTCGCACAGAATTCCGCCGTATTGATCCGGGTTCCAGAACCAGTCGGGCCGCGGACTTGCGCCGCCGTTGTCGCCGCCGCGCTGGGCGATCTGGTGCGGAGCGATATTGATGGTCTGGATCACCTTGCCGATCGCGCCCTGGCGCGCGAGAACGCCAGCGTACACCGCGGCTCTTACTTCGAGCAGCTCGCTGTAGAGAATGGCGTAGATGCGCTTGGTCTCGACGATGGTCTTGCGCACTTCGACAAGTTGCTCGAGCGTCGTCATTCCCGGCTTGTCCGAGAGGAAATCCTTGCCCCGCCTCATGGCGCGTACCGCGATTCCCGCCCGTTCGCTGGCGACTTGCGAAGTTAGAACCAGCTGGACCGAAGGATCGTCGAGGATCTCATCCTGCGTGGCCACAATCTTCACATCCGGATACCGCTTCCGAAAGGCCGCGAGCTTTTCCTGTTCGCCGCCCCAGGCCGTCACCAGCTCGCCACCGCCGCGCTGGACGGCGCCGATCATGCCGTTGATGTGATCGTGGCTCATGCCGCATACGGCAAACTTGATCTGATACCTGGGCGCTTCATCGGCCTGCGCTGCCGCCACGGCCTCCGCTGCGATGTGCCCCGCTCCCCCGCCAAATGCCATCGCGCTCTCCGGCAGCCCGGCCATCATGGCCGCCGATCCCAGCGAGCTCACCAGCCTCAAAAATTCGCGCCGCTCCGTCAAACCCGATGTCATCTCTCCTCCGCCCGCCTCCCGATTGATGATAGCGTCTCAGTGGCCCGGCGTGAATCGCTGAAGGCGGCGCCGGGTCCGGCGGATAAGATACTTGTTCCTGGACCGCTCAGGGATATTCTCGCAGGAGAAAAAATGAAACGATACGGAATGGTGATCGGACTCAAGCCTGAAGCCGAACAGAGATACAGACAGTTTCACGCCGCGGTTTGGCCCGGCGTGCTCAGCATGATTCGCGACTGCAATATTCGCAACTACTCCATCTATCTCCACCATCACACGCTCTTCAGTTACTTCGAATACCACGGAACCGACTTCGCCGCGGACATGGCCCGAATGGCCGCCGATCCGACCACGCAGCAGTGGTGGGCGATCATGGAGCCGATGCAAAGTCCGCTGCCCGATCGCAAACCGGGGGAGTGGTGGGTTGCAATCGACGAAGTCTTTCACATGGACTGAGTCCCCGTCATGGCGCGCCGCCGCATTCCGGACGCCGCGCGCTCGTTTGCGACAATGGAATTTCATGCTCGCGCTAAATCATGCCGGCAAGCGGTTCGGACCGCGGGTCTTGTTTCTCGAAGCCGACTGGCTCATCCGAAACCAGGAAAAGACGGCGCTGGTGGGCGCCAACGGCACGGGCAAATCCACCTTGATGAAGATTCTGGCCGGCCTGGAGACGCTGGACTACGGCTCCATCGAGCGAACCCGCGGCATGAGCATCGGCTATCTGCCGCAGGAGGGGCTTGAGCTCGCGGGGCGGACGGTTTTCGAGGAATGCCTGACCGTCTTCGACGAACTCCACGACATGGAGCGCGAGATTGAGCGGCTCGCCGGGCAGATGGCGGTCCTGGACCACGAGGGCGCGGAATACCAATCCGTCGCCGAGCGCTTCTCTCTCTTGCAGGACCGCTTTCACGCGCTCGACGGCTACGCGCTCGATGCGCAGGTGGGCGCTGTACTTACGGGCCTCGGATTCGGCAAGGAGGATTGGGCGCGCCAGACCGGTGAGTTCTCAGGCGGCTGGCAGATGCGCATCGCGCTGGCCAAGCTGCTGCTGGCCAAGCCCCTTCTTTTGCTCTTGGACGAACCCACAAATCATTTGGATTTAGACACCCGCAACTGGCTCGAGGATTACCTGAAGAATTATTCCTTTGGCTATATTCTCATCTCGCACGACCGCTATTTTCTCGACGTGACAATCGATCGCACCGTGGAGATATGGAACAAGCGCCTCACCGTCTATCACGGGAACTATTCGAAATACCTGACGCAAAAGGATGAGCGGCGCGAACAGCTTATGGCAGCCTATCGGAATCAGCGCGAGCGAATCGAGCACCTTGAAGCGTTCATCAGTCGGTTCAGATATCAGGCCACGAAGGCCCGGCAGGTGCAGTCGCACATTAAGGAGCTTGAGAAAATCGAGCGCATCGAGGTTCCCGAAGAGGAGCCGGTGATTCATTTCAAATTTCCGCAGCCGCCGCCTTCGGGGCGCATGGTTGCTGAAGCCGAAGGGCTGGCCAAAAGCTACGGGCCGAAGCGGGTCTTCACCGGCGCGCGATTCACGATCGAGCGCGGCGACCGCATCGCGCTGGTGGGCGTGAACGGCGCCGGAAAATCCACTATGATCAAACTGCTTACGGGCGCCGAGATGCCGACGAGCGGGACGATCAGGCTGGGACACAACGTGGCGGTGGAGTATTTTGCGCAGGATCAGTACAAAGTTCTCAATCCGGAAGCACGGATGCTCGACGACATCAGCCGCGCCGCCAGGCGCGTGCCCGAGGTTGAGTTGCGGTCGCTGCTGGGATGCTTTCTGTTTTCCGGCGACGATGTGTTCAAGCCGCTGGGCGTGCTCTCGGGCGGCGAGCGCAACCGCTTTGCCTTGGCGCGGATTCTGGTCTCGCCGTCGAATTTCCTGCTTCTCGACGAGCCGACCAATCACCTGGACATGCGGGCCAAAGACGTGCTGCTCGATGCCCTCGCGCACTATTCCGGAACCGTGATCTTCGTTTCGCACGATCGCTACTTCATCGACCGGCTGGCCACGCGCGTGATTGAAATCGAAAGCGGCGCGGTGACGGCGTACGAGGGGAATTACGAAGATTATCTCCGCCGCAAATCCGCGCTCGCCGCCAATGCTTCTGCTGCCGCTGCCATCCTGAGCGACGCCACGCGCGGTGCGGAGGAATCGAAGGATCTGCGGTTGCCGTCCTCTTCAAACGGCGAGTATGCAGACCATGCGCACGCAGCGCCTTCATCGAGCCCCACCATCCTCATCGAAGGCGGCTACGATGGCCCCGACGACGCCCCGCCCAAGAAGCAATCCCGCCGCCTGAATCCCATCAGACAAAGGCAGATGGAAGACCGCTGCCGATTCCTCGAAGAAGAAATTCCGCGCGTCGAGAGCGCCATTGCGCATACCGACGAAGAATTGGCCGTCTACATCTCAGCTGCGGAAACCGCGCGGCTGACGTCGCTCGCTCGGGAACTCCGAGGACAGTTGGCCGCGCTCACCGCTGAGTGGGAAGAGTTGATGGCGCAGCTGCAGCGATAGAGTTTCGGCATCCGGATGCTGAGGCGCCAGTTCGATTGCGCGCAGACTTTCTGCGCGAGCCTAATTCGCCGCCGGCTTCGGCGGTTCTGGAACTGCCCGGCCCGGCGCGATCATGCCCGAAAAGCTTGGCATCAACCCGTAAATCGTCCAGACTTTTCCATCTTCGAGTGTCACAATGGCTCTTCCTTGCACTAATTCTGTTTTGGTGATCTTGAGCCACTTCCCTGGCTTTTGGGGATCATAGTCAGGAGGATCAAAGAACCTCAGGTCGGCAAATGAATCTTGTCCGCTCACAATTCCAGTCGACATGAACAGCACCTTATCCTTAGCCTCTACGGCGGCGATGGCCTTCGAATTGTCGGAGCCCGGCGAAAACAGCCAGATGATGACGCTGCTGCCCGGAGTTGGCTCAAAAGCCTGGGGTACTTCATTCCATTTTCCAGTTGCCGGATCGTAAACGGTGGTCTGCGCCGCTGCAACACCAGCGCCGCACACAAGACAGAGCCAAATCAGCAGAATAGTCCGCGCGCTAATCGTTCTCATTTGCGTCATACCTCGTCTGTATTTTGAAATGCACGGTGAGCATATGCACCCGTCTCGCACGCTGTCAATCGAGAGTTGATGGATCCTTCGTGAACCCGCTCGTGCATAATCGAATTACCATGGCCCTTTTATGGAATCCCGAGAGCTGGGCGCAGAGACTGGCCGAGCTCGAGGCGCAGACTGGCGATTTGAAGGAGGCGCCTCTGCGCCGCGACGTGCGCTCCCTCGGCACGCTGCTGGGCGTGGTGCTGCGCGAGCAGGCCGGCGAGGAGCTCTTTGCCCAGGTTGAAGCGCTGCGCCAGGGCACCATACGCCGCCGCGACGCCGACGCGCACGGAAAGGCCGAGGACGCCGCGCGCCAGGATTCCGCCGCCATGGACATGGTCCACTCGTTGCCCGTGGAGCGCGCCATTTTGCTCACTCGGGCTTTCGCATTCTACTTCGAGCTCATCAATCTGGCTGAGACCAATCATCGCAAGCGGCGCCGCGTGGCACTCCGTCTGAGCGGCCAGACCAGCCGCCAGCGCGGCTCGCTCGCGGGCACGTTAAGCGAAATGCGACGCGTGGGAATCGGCGCCCAGGAGGCGCTCGACTGGCTGCGCCGCGTGCTCATTGTTCCGGTGTTCACCGCGCACCCTACTGAAGCCGCGCGGCGCACCGTCATGTTCAAGCGCCGCCGCATCGGCGAGTTTCTTGAGGCGCTCGATCGCATTCCATTGCCCGCCGAAGACATGGCTCGGCTCGAAGAATTGGTCCTGGCCGAGATCACCGGCCTCTGGCAGACCGACGAAGTCCGCTCGCGCAGGCCTACTGTCTACGACGAGGTGAAGATGGGCCTCGACTACTACGACGTTTCAATCTTCGAAACTCTGCCCGAGCTTTACCGCGAGATTTCCGCGGCGTTGAAGTCGGCATACGATCTCGAGATCGAGCCGCTGGAACTGCCGCAGGTGTTGCGCTTCGGCTCATGGATCGGCGGCGACCGCGACGGCAACCCGTTCGTCACGCCCGAAGTGACGCGCGCGGCCCTGCAGCTTGCGCGCGGGCATTTGCTTGTCTACTACCAGCGCCGCCTTGACGCCATCATCGATTTGCTCACCACCAGCGCGCAGCAACGGCCGGTGAGCGAGGCGCTCGTCGAGCGACTCCGCGCCTATGTTTCGCAGGTACACACGCCGGAAGCCCAGGTCTTCGGCTCGCAGTACGAATTCGAGTACTATCGCCGCTTCCTCATCTGCCTCAAGGCGCGCATCCAGCGCACGCTCGAACAGGCCAGCGAGGGGATGGCTTCCGCCGGCGGCTTACCCGTGACGCCTTTCACCCTGGCGCGCGGCCACGACAAAATAACCCAGGCCTTGCCCGCATACTGCTCTGTCCAGGATTTTATCGACGACCTGGAAACGCTGCGCGCGTCGCTGGCCGGCCATGAAGGCATCCGCATTGCGCGTACGCTCATCGATCCGCTCATTCTTCAGGTGCGTACCTTCGGGCTGCACCTGCACACGCTCGATATCCGCCAGCATGCGCGCGTTCACGCAGCTGCATTGCGCGAAGCCATCAGCGACACCATCGCGCCGGCGCTTCAGACCGGCCTCTCCCGTGAAACGGCCGGCGTGCTCGAGACATTCAGGGTCGTGGCCGAAGTGAAGGCAGGCTGCTCGCCCGAGGCAGTTCGACAGTACGTGATCAGCGGCGCTTCTTCAGTAGAGGATGTACTGGCCGTGATTCGCCTCGCGCGTCTTGGCGGCGTAACCGTCGAGGGTGCGGGCGAAGATCCCGGCCGCGACCCGGGGCTAATGCCCGTGCCGCTCTTCGAATCCATCGAGGATCTGCGCAACGCTCCTTCGATTTGCCGCCACCTTTGGGATCGGGCCGATTACCGCCGTCTCCTCGAGTCGTGGGGCAACTGGCAGGAGATTATGCTCGGCTACTCGGATTCCAACAAGGACGGAGGCATGCTGACTTCGACCTGGGAGATCTTCCGCGCGCATCGCGACCTGCATGTGGCGGCGCGCCAGGCCGGCCTCAATCTGCGCATCTTCCATGGCCGTGGCGGAACCGTTGGCCGCGGCGGCGGCCCCACCCACCGTGCTATCTTCGCCCAGCCTTTCGACTCCTTCGATGGCCAGTTGCGGATCACGGAGCAGGGTGAGGTGTTCAACTTCAAGTACGCCGACGAGGTTCTGGCCGAGCGCAATCTTGAGCTCATGATTGCCGCGTCGCTCGACGCCCTCGCCCGCCCCAATGCGCGCGACCCCGAGGGCCACTTTACCGGCGTGCTCAAGCCGGAGTGGGAAGCCGCGTTTGACGAGCTATCCAGCCTGGCCTACGGCTCATACCGCGAGCACATTCTCGAAGATCCCGGCGTAATGACCTACTTCGAGCAGAGCACTCCCGTCGGCGAGCTGGAGAACGCCAAGATCGGCTCGCGCCCGGCGCGCCGCAACGAGTCGCCAAAACTCTCCGACCTGCGCGCCATTCCCTGGGTCTTTGGCTGGACGCAATCGCGGTTGCTGGTCCCCGCATGGTTTGGCGTGGGCTTCGCCATCGACCAGTTTCAGGCGCGGCCCGGCGCGCATCCCGGAGCCAGCCTTGCCCTGCTGCAAACCATGGCCCGCGAGTTTCCGCTCTTCATCGATCTGCTCCGCAACGTCGAGATGGCGCTGGGCAAAGCCGACCTCGGCACGGCGCGGCTCTATTCAACGCTGGTGATAGACGAGGGGCTGCGCGAGCGCATCTACGATATGTTCGAGGCCGAGTTCCATCGCACTGTGCGCGCGGTGCTCGCGGTCACGCGCCAGAAGGAACTGCTCGAGACCAACCAGGTGCTGGCTCATTCCATCAAGCTGCGCAACCCCTATGTCGACCCCATGCATTTAATCCAGGTCGACATGCTGCGGCGCAAGCGCGCCGGCGAAAACACGGCGGAAGTTAACCGCGCCATCGCCGCGACCATCAACGGGATTTCGGCGGGGCTGCGCAATACGGGCTGACGGCCTTCGGAGACGGAATTGCGGTGTGAAACGAGCCTTCGGGCCGCCGATCCTGCCTGCCACAATTGCCCTTGCCATACCCCGTGCGTTGGGTCTACGCTGTTGATATGCATCGATGTCGCTAACACCGTCCCGGTGCAGGCTGCGATGCAAATGTGCGCCTGAATGCGCGCGATTTTTCCCGCCTGACAAGCTGCACCGTTCCCCTGGAATTCGTTTCACATGCAATCCGGGTCCATAGCCCCGGGAAAAAGGAGATGATTATGGCGCGCATTGCCGCGAATGTTACTGAAATCATTGGCCGCACCCCTCTGGTGCGGCTAAACCGTGTGGCAGCGGGATTGCCCGCTACCGTTGTCGCCAAGCTGGAAAGCCAGAACCCCGCATCGAGCGTCAAGGACCGCATTGGTTTCGCCATGATCGACGCCGCTGAGAAAGCCGGCAAGATCTCGCCCGGCAAGACCGTGCTGATCGAGCCCACCAGCGGCAATACCGGGATCGCACTGGCCTTCGTCGCCGCAGTCAAGGGCTACAGGATCATCCTGACCATGCCCGAAACCATGAGCCTCGAACGGCGTGTGACGCTGCTGGCCTACGGCGCGGAGATCGTGCTCACGCCGGGCCCCAACGGCATGAAAGGCGCCATCGCCAAGGCAAACGAGATCCTCGAGAGGACTCCCAACGGCTACATCCTTCAGCAATTCGACAACCCCGCCAACCCGGCCATTCACCTCAAGACCACCGGCCCTGAAATCTGGGACGATACCGACGGCAAAGTCGACATCCTCATCTCGGGCGTGGGCACCGGCGGGACGATTACCGGGGTGGCCAACTACGTGAAGCCGAAGAAGCCTTCGTTCAAGGCGATCGCGGTTGAGCCGACGGACAGCCCAGTGCTTTCCGGCGGAAAGCCCGGACCGCATAAGATTCAGGGCATCGGCGCGGGATTTGTCCCGAGCATCCTCGACACCAAAATCATCGACGAGGTGGTTCAGGTCTCCAACGACGAGGCGGTCGAGACGGCACGACGCCTGGCCAAGGAAGAGGGGCTGTTTGTTGGAATCAGCTCCGGCGCCGCGGCAGCAGCGGCGCTGAAGGTGGCGGCGCGGCCCGAGAATGCGGGCAAACTGATCGTAGTGGTGCTGCCCGACTTCGGCGAGCGGTACCTTTCGAGCGTTCTGTTTGAGCCGCTGCGGCAGCAGGCGCTGGCGTTGCAGCCCGAGCCCATTGCCGTAACGGCGTAAGAAAGCAGGGATCTGGGGAAGGAGAGAACGAGAGGCCGACTCAGCGGACCGAGGTTCTCGGGCGCGTGCGTCCTGGCTCCAGGTTTTCCTGTTCTTTCGGTCCCTGGTTCTCTTGGTCCCTATGCCGGTTTTTTCCCGAATGCGCGACGAGATCAACTCCATCATGGAGCGCGATCCGGCTGCGCGCACGCGCCTTGAGGTCGTGCTCTGCTATCCGGGGCTCTGGGCCGTGTGGGTCTATCGCGTTTCGCATTTGCTCTGGCGTCACCGCCTGCGCCTGCTGGCGCGCGTGCTTTCGCAGGTGGCTCGCTTCTGCACAGGCGTCGATATTCATCCCGCCGCGCTCATCGGCGAGCGCTTGTTTATCGACCATGCCACGGGAGTCGTGATCGGCGAGACGGCCATCGTTGGCAACGACGTGACTATCTACCAGGGAGTCACGCTGGGCGGCACCGGCAAACAGCATGGCAAACGCCACCCTACAATTTGCGATCGCGTCTTCATCGGCAACAACGCCAACATCCTGGGCAACCTGACCATAGGCGAAAACTCGCGCGTGGGCGCCGGCTCCGTGGTTCTCTCCGATGTGCCTCCCAACTCCACTGTGGTGGGCGTTCCGGCTCACATCGTCTATCGCAACGGCGAGCGCGTGCTCCTCACCGATCCGCACGACATCAAGGACCCGCTCTCGGACGCGCTCATCGCGCTCTCCGCGCGCGTCGAACTGCTGGAGGCCCGGCTGGGCGCTGAGCCGTGCCCGCCCGATCCTTTTGCGGCCGAAGAGGCCGAGCGCGCCGCCTACCGTGTCGAACTGGAACGGTTGCGCGTCTATGTCACGATGGGCGAAGGCATTTAAGAGATATCTCCAGCGCATTGCAAGAGTGGCTTTGAACCCCTATCCTTTTGGATGGGCGGAGTGAACGTTGTTGGGCTGGCTGAACGTTCTTTCTTCATTCGTCTCCGCCTCAAAGGGTCGGATCCGGCTTCATGGCCACTTCACTCTCGTTTGCGAAATTTGTTTGGAAGAATCTCAAGCGCCGGCGGCTGAGAACTCTCCTCACCTTGGGTGGAATCAGCATGGCCGTGGGCGCCTTTGTCGGCCTGGTGGGCTTTTCCCGCTCTTTCGAACAGCAGTGGATGCAGATTTATTCCAGCAGCCGCACTGACATTGCCGTGATTCGCGGCATTTTTCTCAACACCTCGCTCGATGAGTCCGTAACCGGCAGGCTGAAAGACATTCCCATTGTCGCCCAGGCCGCGCCCGCGATCATCAACGAGATGGACCTAACCTCGGATGAAAATGCTCTCGTTTACGGCTGGCTGGCGAGCGGATACCAGCTCGACTCGCTGCAGATTCTCTCCGGAAGGCGATTTCGC
>JASHSG010000152.1 GCA_030040935.1 Acidobacteriaceae bacterium
CCTATTGGCGAGCTCTCTGCGCCACATCCGTTGGCATCCTCACCTCCGACGACAAACTCTACCGCCGCGGCCTCGCGCAGTATTTCCGCGGCATCGGGCAAATCAACCCCGACGGCTCATTCCCTCTTGAGATGGCGCGGCACGAGAATGCTCTCCATTACCAGAGCTTCGCGCTCGCGCCGATGGTCATGATCGCCGAGCTCGCCGCGCGCCAGGGCATCGACCTCTACAGTCTCCAAGTGAACGGCCACACCATCGCCGACGCGGTTGGCTTCCTCGTCCGCGCATCCGCCGACCCCAAGCTGGTGAAAAAGTACGCATCCGAGCCTCAAACCTTTTCTCTCTTCTCCGGCGAAAACCCGCCCGCCTGGACGGAGTTCTGGGCCGCGCGCCATCCCGGACTGCCTTGGACCCAGCTGCTCACCCGTCCATTGGTCGACTCAACCATCGGCGGCAACACCACCATCTACGCCGCACCCGCGCAATCAAAACAATCGCGCTGACTGCGATACTCGCAACAAGCGCATTGGCGTGTTCGAAGCAGTTTAGATTTCACCGAGCGGCCAATTCTTAGGCTGAAGCTGAGCCCACGCTGACCGAGACGGCTCCTCGAAGACGGCAGATTGGCGCAGCGAGATGGCGCGCGGGGCCCGGGCTGCTTGGATTCCTGCGCAGCGGGACTGGCGGCGCCAGCGGACCTATTTCCGGTAAGCGGCTCTGGTCGCGCTCGCAATCGCACCGATGTGCTTGGGATTGGCGAAACCCCACACTTCCCGGCTGGGCGGACGGCCGTTGACCAGATCACGCCGGTAGCTGAAGCATCCCAAGTAGAGGGGCCGTATGCGCATGACAGCATCGAGCCGTTCGAGTTCCTCAACTGTCAACGCGACGTGCCGGCGATAGGCGCCTACGGCCAAATTGATCCAGTCTTCCTTGCCCCAGGTTCCCCACATGAGCCATGCGAAGTCGGCAAGGCGCGGGCCGCGTCCAGCCGCCCTCCAGTTGATGGCCACGGGCCCGTGCTCGGATACGATCACGTGATCCGGAGCGTGGAGCAAGTTGCCGTGGACGAGCGCCTCGGGCAACCCCTCGCCGTCGTCAGCCGAGCACACTAGTTCGCGGAGGCTTTCGAACCGCTCGCGCTCGGCGGCGGGGACCTTCGTGTCGACTGCGTCGAGGAATGCGAGGGCTGCCATCAGATCCTGGCGCGGTTTGCCTTCTCGGCTGGGATCATCCCCGCTAGCCCCGCCGGGACGGCTGACAGACTCGTCAAGCGGCAGGGTATGCAATCGTCCCAGAAGGTCACCCATGATCGCGAACTTCTGGCTGCCCTCGTGACCCACTGCCATGGGGAGCGGCCCGCCGGGAATCGACCGGGTTACGAGGACGGTGGATTCGTCGCAGAGAGATACAGCATCGTCTGCCGCGAGCCGCTCGGCCGGGTAATCGTGCCGCTCCAGGAATCGCAGAATCGCCGCATCGCCTTCGGCGCCGGCCCGCGGGCGGACCGGGGAAAACGCGCGCGCGATCCACGGGTCGCCATCGCGGCGAGCGATGCGAAAAACGTGGTCGTGGTGCTGACTGATTTTTGTTGCGGCGACCGCGTCGATACCGTAGCGCTCCCGGAGATGGGCGACCAGGCGCTCGCCGGCAGGCTGATGAAACATGCGGGTTTGGATTTCTTCGAGGTCTGTGAGCGCTTGCGTGTAGCGCTGGCCAGTTTCCTCGGCGTGGCGGCGAACGACCTTCTTAAAGCTGCCGTCTTTGGTCATAACAAGCCCCCTCGTTTGCACCCTCGTCCCCCAGCGACGCGGTGCTGAGATGGCTTGTGACTTGAGCGACCGGGAGGGCAAATCCCCTTCGCCAATGGAACTCCGGCTGGGGAGGATGTCCCACGGCTCGGCGACGGGTCAGCGCCGTTAATCCACCCTACCCAACCGTTACAACTTGAGTCAAGCGGTAGACACCCATGATCGGGATTCCACACTCCAATCCAGCGGCGAACTTTTCTCTGCAGAACTGGCAATCGGCCGTCGGGCTATGGATGAGGGGAAGGGCGGCTTTTGATCGAAAAACTAACCCTGCCGCACTGAATCCAAAGGCTGTGAATTACGATCCGGGAGCTGAGTGCCTGCTCTTGAGCACTCATAGGCAACACGGCCTTCGCTCAAGGTCCAGCGCACTTTGCCTTGCATTTGCCAGCCATCGAATGGGGTGTTTTTGGCTTTCGATTGCGATTCGGTGGCACGATAGGTCCATTCGGCTTTGTGATCGAAGACGACCACGTCGGCATAGCTGCCGACGGCGAGGGTTCCGCGGCCTTTCAATCCGAGCAGCGCCGCGGGCTGTGCACTCAAAAGGCTGATCACGCGGCCGAGCGGCATGCGCCACTCGCGATGCAGCCAGCGCACGCTCAGACCCAAAGCAGTCTCAAGGCCCGTGATCCCGTTGGGTGCAAGCTCAAATTCAACTTCCTTTTCGTGCATGGCGTGCGGCGCATGGTCGGTCGCAATCGCGTCGACAACGCCATCGAGAATGCCTTCGATCATAGCCTCGCGGTCGACAGCGGAACGCAGAGGAGGATTCATTTTGGCGTGCGTGTTGTAGAGACCGACGTGCTCATCGGTGAGCAGAAAATGGTGCGGCGTAACCTCGCAGGTGACGCGCAGGCCGTTGCGTCGCGCCTGGCGCACGGCCGCGAGCGCCGCGGCGGTGGAAAGATGCGCCACGTGCAAATGCGGATGTGCGTCCTTGAGCTCGGCAACCAAGCGAATGTCGCGCTCCACGATGCCGGTCTCGGCTTCGTTTGGCATTCCCCGCAGGCCCAGCTTGAAGGAAACAGGGCCGAGATTCATGCTCGCGCCCTGCGTCATGCGCGTGTCCTCGGCGTGCTGGATCACCGTGAGCCCCACGCGCGCCGCGGCGGCCAGCGACTCGCGCATGATGCCGTCTTTCAGGATGGGTCTTCCATCGTCGGTAACGGCGACTGCGCCGGCGGATTTGAGCGCGGCGTAATCGCTGATCGTTTCGCCTTTGGATCCGCGCGTGGCCGCGGCAATGGGAAAAACGCGCACCTGCGCGCCGCGATCCGGCGCCTGCATCCAACGCGTGACCTCGGGCGAATCGTTGACGGGCGTTGTATTCGGCATTGCGGCCACGCTCGTGAATCCGCCGGCGGCAGCGGCTGCGGTTCCGGTGGCGATGGTTTCCTTGTAGGCTTGCCCCGGTTCGCGCAAGTGCACGTGAATGTCGATGAGGCCCGGTGCGACGACAAGGCCATTGGCATCGAGAACCTTAGCGCCATTCTTGCTCTTGAGCTTGCCGGTCCCGGCGACCTCGGCGACGCGGCCGTCGATCAGGAGCAGGTCCTTTGGTCCGTCGATGCCGGCGGCCGGATCGATGAGGCGCCCGTTCAGAATAGCGAGCGAGGTCATGCGCGGGCTCCGATCTCCGTCGTCAGGGCGCGCTCCATCACCGCCATGCGAATGGCGAGGCCGTTTGTCACCTGCTCCAGGATCGCGGACTGCGCGCCATCGGCCACGCCGGCGGTTATCTCCATACCGCGGATGATGGGTCCCGGGTGGAGCACAACGGCGGTTGGCGCGAGCGCTGCGAGGCGCTGCCCGGTGAGCTGGTAGTTGGCCTTGTACTCCTCAAGGTCGAGTTGCAGTCCGGCGAGGCGCTCAGCCTGGATGCGCAGCATCATGACGACCTGCGACCGACGAAGCGCAGTCTCGAAGTCCCGCTCGATATCGATGCCGGGGCCTGATCGGGCAGCCTGCTCGGGAAGCAGCTCTTTGGGCCCGCAGAGCAGCACGCGCGCACCGACGCGCGGAAGAAGCTGCATGTTTGACCGCGCGACACGGCTGTGCAGGATGTCGCCCGTGATCATCACTGTTACGCCTGCCAATGTATCGGTGGCGACGCCGCTCACTCCGGGGCGCAAATGCGCGAGGATGGTCCGCAGATCGAGCAGCGCCTGGGTGGGATGCTCGTGCATACCGTCGCCCGCGTTCACTACAGGAAGGCGAGTAGCCTCTTCCAGCAGCCACGCCGCGCCGGAGAAGTTGTGGCGCAGGACGATAGCTTCGGCTCCGAGGGCGCGGAGCGTGAGGCCGGTATCCTTGAGGCTTTCGCCCTTCTCGATGCTGGAGCTAAGGTTCGAAACCAGAGTAGTGTCAGCGCCGAGTGCCTTTGACGCGAGCTCAAAGCTGGTTCGTGTGCGCGTCGAGGACTCGTAAAAGAGGAGCGCGATGCGGCGCTTGGCAAGGATGCGGTCACGGACGATGGGATCCAAGTGCTCGAGCTCGGTGGCGCGAACCAGCAGGCGGCTCACGCCTTCGACAGTGAGATCGAGAACCGACAGCAGCGAACCCGTATTGTAAGGAAACGAAGATGCGGGGGCAGGCGGAGTGGCGAGTGTGCGGCGGATCGCGGGTGCGGCTGGAGTCATAAGTCGTGCTTCATAAGGCGTGCGTCGCGGCTTGTAAGTCGCAAGCCCTGATTAAGAGATGGTCGATTCTGGTTCGAATGCCGAATCACGATGCACGAACCACGGCATTAGGTTTTCTCCACCAGCAGTACCTGCTCGGTGGAATCCACTTCCTGAAATTTGACTTCGATGATTTCGCGGCTGCTGGTGGGAACGTGCTTACCTACATAGGTAGCTTCAATGGGCAATTCGCGGTGCCCACGGTCAATCAGAACGGCCAGTTGCACGCGGCGGGGGCGGCCATGATCGAAGAGCGCGTCGAGCGCGGCGCGAATGGTTCGGCCGGTGTAAAGCACGTCGTCGCAGATGACAATGTCACGGCCCTCGACTTCGCACCCGATGGATCCGGGAGTGACCACCGGGCGAATACCCGCGGTGGACAGATCGTCGCGATAGAACTGAATATCGAGCACTCCCGTATCGACGGGCCGTTTTTCGATCGTCGAGATCAGCCTGCCCAACCGCTCGGCCAGCGGAACGCCGCGGCGCTTGATACCAACGAGAGCGAGATCCTCGCTGCCGTTGCTCTTCTCAACGATTTCGTGAGCCAGCCGCACCAGGGTGCGCTCAATTTCAGAGGCAGACATCAGCCGCCCCTTGACACGCAATCCGGTCTTGCTTTCGGTTTCGCTCATAGGGTTCGCCCGGGCGATCTTCGAGGACGGTTCCACCCGTCCCGCTCCGACCCTGGCGCCGCAATGGAATGGGCGGTTGGCTCAGGAATGGCGGATGCGCAGCCGGACGGTCCTCGAAGTGCTTCTGCCGGATGATACGAGGGTGCGCGGCCCGGGATCAAGCTGTGGAAAGGTGGCGCGCGGGCGAAGTGGCTGGGGCGGCTTTGGTTACCGGTGGAGCGGAGCGGCGCGCGACGGGGCCGGAACGGTCCCATAATATGAGGATGGGCCCGGATGGCGAAATTGGCAGACGCAGCGGACTTAAAATCCGCAGACCTTAACCGGTCGTGGGGGTTCAAGTCCCCCTCCGGGCACCAGAGACAACGCGCCGCTGCAACCTGCGCGCGGAGGCCCGCCCAGGTTTATTGGCAGCCTTTTTCGCCGCAGAGATTCTTGCTGAAGAAGGGCAGGACGTGGTCCTGGAAGCGGAAGGCCACGGCGCTGGTGTGGGTGCCGGAAAAGATCTCGAAGCCGTTCGCGATGCCGTAGGAATCGAGAAGGTTGTGGAGCTTGACGGTGTCGAAGCGCAGGCCGTCCTGATCGCCGGCGTCGATGGAAATGGCGCGATAGCGGCGCAGGTTGGCGATGTACTGATCGATGAAGGCGAGC
>JASHSG010000153.1 GCA_030040935.1 Acidobacteriaceae bacterium
AGCTACGGCGATGGATGGTTCTACGAGGGCGCGGGGATTTACCGGCACGTGTGGCTGACGAAGACCGACTTAATCCACTTCGCGCCATGGGAAAGCGTCGCCCGCGTCACCATGGAGGGACAATTCGTTGGGGTCGAGCTGGCAACGCGTGTCGAGAATCATACTGGCCGGGTGGCGCCGGCGACCGTATCCTGGGAAATCCTCGACCCTGGCGGGAAAACGGTGAACACTGCCGACACGCAGGAGCAGCCGGTGGGCCCATGCTGCGACGCCCCGTTCAGCGAAGATGGATTCGTCACGTCGGCCCATATCGACCATCCGATCTTCTGGTCCGTGGATTCGCCCAACCTGTATACCGCCATCGCCACGCTCAAGTCCGGCGATACGGTCCACGATGTCGAGCGCATCACGTTCGGTGTGCGGACGGTGAAGTTCGATGCCGACCACGGATTCTCGCTGAACGGCCAGTCGATGAAGATCCAGGGCACCTGCAATCACCAGGATCATGCAGGAGTAGGAGCGGCGCTGCCCGACCGTTTGCAGGCATATCGAATCGCCGTATTGCAAGGGATGGGCTGCAACGCGATTCGCACGTCGCACAACATGCCGACGCCGGAGCTGGTGGAAGCGTGCGACCGCATGGGCATGATGATGATGTGCGAGACGCGACAGATGAGCTCGAGCCCGGAGGGACTGGCGCAGCTTGAGACGATGATCAAGCGCTACCGCAACTCGCCGTCGATCATCATCTGGTCTATCGGGAACGAGGAGTGGCGTTTGCAGACCGACCAGGCCGAGGAGGGCGCGAAGATCGCCGCGACAATGGTGCAGCGCTGCCACGAGCTCGATCCCACGCGTGTGGTGGGAGCGGCGGTGAACGGTGACAACGAGAAGGGGGTTAGCGATCCGCTCGACATTGTGGGCTTTAACTACGTCCTGAGGTATCCGGACGGCTTTCACAAGGAGCATCCAACGCGTCCCATCTACGGATCGGAGACGGGAAGCACGATATCCCAGCGCGGCTGCTATCAGACCGATCCTTTGCGCAACACGCTCAGCGCCTACGATGTAAACCACACGGTCTGGAGCCAACTTGCGGAAGAATGGTGGACGTTCTACGCCACGCGCGAGTGGGAAGCGGGCGGGTTTGCGTGGACCGGATTCGACTATCGGGGCGAGCCGACGCCATATGGATGGCCGTCGATCAACTCGAACTTCGGCATCCTGGACACGTGCGGGTTTCCCAAGGACAACTACTTCTACTACAAGGCGTGGTGGACCAAGGAGCCGGTGCTGCATCTTTTCCCGCACTGGACGTGGGAGGGCAGGGAAGGCGAGGAGATTCCGGTCTGGGTCCACTCGAACCTGGACGAGGTGGAACTTTTTCTGAACGGCACAACCCAGGGCCGGCAGAAAGTTCCACGCCTGGGGCACGTCGAGTGGAAGGTCCGCTACCAGCCGGGCCGGATCGAAGCTCGCGGTTACAAGGACGGCAAGATCGCGACCGCCGAAATATGGGAAACCACGGGGCCGATTGCATCGCTGCGTCTCAAGGCCGACCGGACCGCGATCGACGCCGACGGCCAGGACATCGTCATTCTCACCGTCGACGCGCTCGACAGCGCCGGCCGCGCCATCCCCGTCGCGGACAACATGATCAATTTCAAAATCGCCGGCGAAGGCGCGCTGATCGGCGTGGGCAACGGCGATCCCAACTGCCACCAAAGCGACAAGGAGCCGCGCCGGTCGCTCTATAACGGCCTGGCGCAGGCGATTGTGCAATCGACCAAGACGCCGGGGACGATCACTATAGAGGCGAGTACGGTGGTGCGCGGCAGCACGGTGGCCCCGGCAAAGATCGAAATCACGACCGGGCAGGTGGAGCTGAAGCCAGCGGTGCCGTAAGAACAGTGGTCAGAGTCTTGGCCCTCCTATATTGATACCGGGGGATAGCCCCCCTCCCCCTGATCTCTCGACATAAGTCCCCTATATTCATGAGCTTGGCGGATGGCCCCCGCTATCATCCTGATTCTAAAGGCAAGATCCAGATAACAAAGGAGTTATAAGAGAGGGGAGAAAAGAGAAGAGAGATGAGAGATAAGAGCCAGGAGGCAAAGCCAAGAGCCCGCGTCGATCATGGGACCATTGTGCGCCGACGGGGGATAATTATCGGCAAACTTGGGGAGGCAGGGAACGAGGGACCAAGGGGCCAAGAATCAGAGGCTTACGGGAGGTGGGTGGAATTATTTTGGGGTGAGGGGGTTGACAGGGGTTTACGATGCGGAATTTGCGGGCCGGTCATGCTTTTCGCGTGAGAGACCTCCAAGCGAGGAAGAACAGGACAAAGAAGCCTAGGTCAGCCCAAGCGAAGGGAATCCATAGGCTAGGCACATTGCCGATGATGTCAAACCAAAAGACAACTCCACAGTATGCGGCCTTTAGACCCATCCCATAGTGGATCAATTCGAGGCGTCGGACTGGATCGGCTGCAATGCGCAAAAACATGATGCCGAACAAGACGACTAACAACGCCGGGAAGTACACGTAGCCCCAGTGGTTGGGAGGAGTGACACCTGCGAGGCGAAAGATTTGGGGTGCGGCAACGATGGAAGCAAAGCCGAGCACGAGATCGTAAATGCCGGCGACGAGGAAGAGAGGCTTAATCCATTTGATGGACATGTGAACCTCGCGTTTGCGATTTATTGTTGCGGTGCGTTGCGATGTAGTTCCGACGAAAATCCGAACGGCGTTTTTGCGTGCTTTCGTCAGAATAGATGAGACTGCCGAGCTTGCGCAGGCCTGCTTCGAGTTCGGCGACGCTCATCTTTGCTGGTTGAAAGTTGACGTCGAAAAGCGTGCACAACTCCCATGCTTCGTCGCGGAGGATTCGTCCTTCACGTTTCAACCGCTCGTAAAGCGGTGTTCCGGGAAATGCCGTCTGCACCGTAATTTGCACGTCGTAAGGATTGCCGGTCCTAACGAATTCCAAGACCTGGTCGAAGGAATTAGGGCCGCAGCCATCGAGGCCGAGGATGAAGCATGCGTTCACACGCACGCCGCGATCCTGAATTTTGCGGATCGCTTCCAGGTATGTATCGACGCGCTTCGCCTTCCAATTGGTTCGCTGCTCCAGACCATCAACGGCTGAAAAGGTGGTGGCTTCAAAGCCGATGAGAATCTCGGCGCAGCCCGCGTCGCGAAGCATGTCAAGGAGCTCTTCGTCGTCGGCGACCGAGATGTCGGTTTCCGTGAACCAGCGAATGTCTTGGCGAGTTAGAGCATGGAGAAGCTGTTTGGAATGGGCTTTGTTGACGAAGGTATTGTCGTCGGCAAATTCGATGAAGGGGCGCTTCCATAGGGTCTTGATTGAGTGAATTTCAGCGAGAATGCGCTCAACAGGCTTGATCTTGTATGTGGGAGAGATGCGAATTGAAGCTGCACAAAACTCACAGCGAAAGGGCATCCGCGCTGGGTTTGCACGGTGAGTCGATTGTAGTGGTCGATGTCGAGCAAATCGAAGCGCGGCACGGGTGAGTCAGCAAGTGAGAAGTCGCGTCCACGCGCGTCATAAAAGACCTTCAGCTCACCGCCGGGCTTGAGAAGGTCAGCGATGATCTCGGGCCAGACCGTTTCTCCCTCGCCGATGACAACTGCGTCGGCATGCGAACGCGCCTCCTCGGGCAAGGCGCTGACGTGAAGGCCGCCAAGGATCACGCGGGTCCCGAGGAGACGATAGCGGTCGGCGAGCTCATAAGCCTCGCGAATCTGGGCGGAAAAACTGGAGATGGCGACAACGTCGAATTCATCGGGGACACCGTCGACGTCGTTGATGTCTGGGACTTCAATATATTTGAGATCGACTTCACGCGGAGTCAGCCCCGCTAGGGTTAGTAGTCCCAGACTGGGCAGAGAGGCGATGACTTTGTTGCGCTCGACGAAACCGGGAAGAGTGAGCCCGAGAGCGGTGAGTTCTGGGTTGTGCGCGCGAACTCCACTCATGGCAATCAGTCCGAGGTTCATTGCCGCCACCATCCGATCAGGATTGCCAGGATTCCGGCGGTAACGGCGGCAACCGGAATGGGAAAGAAGTGCCGCATTGGCTTACGCCAAGCGGAAAGGAAACATACTGTGGGCATGGTTAGAGCGCCAATGATCAATCCCCAAGATGCAACGGAGGAATAGATTCCGGAAAGATTGAGCTGGGCTGCTGTTGCCGCGAAGAATAGATTGACGAAGGCGAGACCGAAAAAAGATATGTGGCCGAGTCGGGTGAGCCGCCGTGGATAAGAGGAGTACCCTCCCATCCAACCCTCATTGTGAAACATCAGGCCAAAAGCAGCTCCTGACAGTACGCCGGCCAACATTCCCAACCACCCGCCGATGAGATTCATTGTTGGCATTCAGGTGTGATCTCCAGTCCATGCAGTGCGGGCCAGGCAAGGTTGGATTAGACGACGGGTACATGATTCGCTGGCGATGTGGCCAAATTGTAGCGCAAAGCGCTAGGGGCGATGCCGAGTGTTCGGCGATTATGTCGTTGGGTGCGCCCGGCCCATGGAGTTCGCACCCGAAAAACCGGGATGGTGTGGAACGGCGGCGTGGCTTCAGGAGCCTGAAGGGTCGTGCTCCTTCCGTTTCCCGCCCAAGCGAAGCTTGGACGGG
>JASHSG010000154.1 GCA_030040935.1 Acidobacteriaceae bacterium
CGTTTCATCGGTGTGAGTGCTCAACGCCCCGCAAAAAAGGCGGCCGGCGTGAACGCCGCAGTCGGCGATCAATCCGTCCTTGGTCTCTGCATATTTCTGGTCAAACAAATGGTTGCCGAGCGAGAAAAAGACGGGTCTGCCTTCCACGCACGCCGGAGCCTGGACAACGTGCGGATGGTGCCCTACGATCAGGTCCGCCCCGTGCTCCACCAGCCAGCGCGCGTCTTGTTGCTCTGCGTCCGTCGGCCAATCCTCGAGTTCGTTCCCCCAATGAATCGATACCACCACAAGGTTCGCCAACTGGCGCGCCAATCGCAGCTTCTGCGCCAGCTCAACCGAGGGGACCTCCTCGATGCGGCCATCGGCAGCCTTGATCGTTGTCAACGCGATCAAGCCAACCGTCAGCTTGCCGAAGCGAAAAAACTCCGGCGAGCTGTCGAAATCCACGGCGGGCATGCCGCTCTGCCGGAATGCCTCGCGCGTCTCCCTCCGCCCCATCTCGCCCAGGTCGCCGGAGTGGTTGTTCTCCGCGGTCACCAGGCTGAAGCCCGCCTGCTTCATCACTCCGGCCGCCGAGTCCGGCGTCGCAAAGCACAGCTTGTTCGTTGCGGGACATTTTGCCGCGTCGCCGAGAGTCCCCTCAAAGTTACCTCCCACGAGGCTGGCGCTGCGGAACAGGTCGTGAAAGCCAGCCCACGGGCTTGTCCTTCGCTGCTCCATCTCCACCCTTACGAGGCGCGACATCATCACGTCGCCTGTAAAGAGCAGCCGAAACTCTCCCGGACCCTGTTGCGCCCACGCCGCCGGCACAATTAGAAGTGCCGCAGCGGCGGCTAGAAAGGCGGTTCTGGCGGGCATGCCAGGTTCTCCCTGGAGATGAAAGAGGTGATCCACGTCGGATGCGTCTGCGCATCGACCTTGCCCGGCACCGCTTTGTCTGCCGGCGAGGGATTGGTAGGATCGGCGTCCGGGTTGGCAGGCTTTCCGGCCCAATCGAGGTCGGTCAGCGGCGTTGCCGAGGGGAACTCGTAATAGGAGTAAATGCTGCCCTTCACGATCTCGCGGCGGCCAAAGTACGGAACCACCTGATCCCACTCGAGCGGCCGCCCGACTGCCGCTTCGAGGTACGGCACCTGGCCGCCGCCGGCAACGTCGGCAATCTTCATCATCGGGTTGGGCGTCGAGAGCGCGAGGTCTGCGCTGGCCAGGCTGTTGTAAACCAGAAAATCGTGCTCCGCCACAGCCCCCACGTGCAGGATTTCGTCGTAATCGCTATCGGCAAGAGGCTGATTCGCGAGTTCCTTCTGAGCCATGGCTTCGAACAGCCGCGCCTTGCTCGCTGACGCCTCGAGGCGCCGGATAATGCCCTCCTGCAGCGGCTGAGCTGCCTTGTCGCTCTCCGGGTCCTGCGGCAAATCTCCGGTAAAGTTCGCCGACTTCCCCACCACCTGCTCCATCTGGCTGAACATCGATGCAATCGCTTCGAAGGTCTTGGGGTCCGGCTCGACGTACCCTCTCGGCGGACGCAACACAATCGCCTCAAACCCGCCCTCGCCGCACTCGGCCGTAGTTCTTTCGTTCACCAGCACTGTCGCATGGCGCAGCGTTGCCCAGGAAGCCAGGCCCGTCTGGATCCGCTTTGCATTCCAGAGTGTGTCCTGCGCGGTGCCCGGAAACGTCGCGTCGTCGGCCCATTGCACCGCCAGCGCGTTGATCCACGCATCATATAGATCGGCCTGCGCTGCATTCTGCGGCTTGCGCCCTGCCAGTGCGTCGAGCGCGGGTCCAAGCGCCGGAAAAGCCGACAGGTCGGTCTTCAGCAGCGAGCGTGCGTAGCCGCTGCCGAGCGCTGCCGCCAAGTCGAGACCCGACGGCAGTAAACGCGGACCCTTTGGCCCGGTGATCTGCTCAGCGGCCGGCCAGTCGGAGTGGAACACCGTCGACAGCAACACTTCGTTGTCGAATCCCCACGAAAGAGGAAAGATCTGCGGGCTGGTGCCGGGATGGAGCGTGTACGCCGGCGCCACAAATGTTCCGCTGCTCCACACCAGCGGCGACCGGCTGGGCGCAATGTACGCCGTGTAAGCCCCGATCCAGGTCAGTGCCTTCGCCTTCACATCGTCGGGCAGCGCATTCAAAGGCGTGGCGTCGATCGCTGCGGCAACGGATGTCAGATAGTGAACTGCCTTGAAGTATTCCGCCATCTCCGGCGTCGCCGTGTAATATCCGCGCGGCGTCAGTTCACTGAAGTCGAACGCCTTGCCGAAAACCGCCGAACTGAATGTCCCCTGCGCCTGCTGAATGTGCAAAGCTTCGGTGTCGGTCGAGTTCGTTGTGCTTTCTGAATCCACCACCGCATCGAAGGCCGTCGCCCACGTCGAGCTGGGTGCGGTCGCATCGAGCGACTGCCGAGCAGCATCCACAAACGCCCAGAACGCCGGCATCGCCTGCTGCCGCTCCTCCACAATGAATGTGCCCTCATATGCTGAAGCAACCAGCTCCCAGAAAATATCCGTCGTCACCAGGTAGGGCCGCGTTGGCGTCGCGCTGTCGTATTTGCCGCAGGCATACGACTCCGTGTCGTAGAGCTCGTACATCTGGTCTTCGTTGGTGGTGCGCAGCAGCCCCGCGCCCGTCGTGTAGCTGTTGCGGTCGGCAATGTCCTGCGTAAACATCCACGCATCGACCACGTCGGCCAGCGGAACCTGAATCGGCACGTACACCAACTCCTGCACGCCCGCTTTCTCCACCAGTCCCACAACTCCCTTCCCGTCCGGCACCGACGATGGCGTCGAAATGAATTGGTACCCGCCGGCCTGCGTGCTGGTTGTGCTGCCATGGTCCCCGATCACCGCCACCCCCGGCACCCCGCTCTTCCAGTGCAGCAGAGCGGCGCCGTTCGGAGTCACCGTCAGCGACCCGCCGCATGGATTGCCCACTATATGCGATGGCTGATCCCAGTTCTGGCCCGCATAGGCTAGTTGCTCGAAGCAGCCGTTGCCATCCTCCCAGATCAGCAAATGCCCATCGGGATGAAACGACTCCGGCAGCGCCGAAGCAACAAAGTTCGGCGTCGGATCTTCGGTCTCGTCGGGAATCTTTACGTAGGCCGACTGCGGCCCGATCACCTGGTATTCCCGCTGCCCGTCTTCGGTAATCGATCGCGTCGAGTACACGCCGCCGGGAAGGCTCTCGGCAAAAAACACCCGGTAACTCTCAATCGCCTCGTTGGTCGTATCGTTATAGCCGATCTCAAACGGCCGCGGCGCCACCAGCAGCCGGCGCACGCTGGCCGTGGTCTGGTAGATAATCTTTTGCGTCCAGCTTCCATTCGCTTGGCTGGCCACCAGAATCTCGGATTGCTGGCCCGTTTTCCCCTCCACAAAAAAGCTCTGGCCCAGCGGATGAACGGCGATCGAAGCGGCCGCGAAGGTTGCCGGCAAATCCAGCAGCGGCACAGCGCTCGCGTCGCCCACGTGCCAGCGAACCACATGGTTGCCCGCTTGGTCGTGCGTCAGGATCACCGCATCCGCGCCCGTCGGCCACACGTCGAAGTCCACCACCGTGGTTCCGGCCGGCAGGCTCAACTCTGAGCTCGACGCGGGCGAAGGCGTCACGTTGAGTTCTTCCGATGCAAATGGAGACGGCTCGGAAGGCGCCTGCGCCATCGCAGTTAAGGAAAGGACGGGAAGACTCAGCAGCATCGCCAACACACGCTTCCGCGCAGTTTTCATTGGGACCTCTTCCGAGGGGGACTCACGCCATTCTAGCCCACACCGCGCCCCATTCGGCGAATCGCGCGATCCGGCCCTCGGGCGGCTTGCGCGCTCAACCCCCGAAAAATCTCCGCACGCGCGGGCCATTTTAGTAGCGAAGGCCGAGCCTCATTGGGAAATCCTCTTCACCGTCTTCGAGTACTGGCATGTTGCAGTGTTCCCGCACCACCGCACGATGGCGGCTCACAAGCGCCAAATGGCTCGCTGCAATCGCAATCGCACCGGCCACAAAGTGCTTCGCGCTCGTCTCCATCCAAGGCTCCGCAATCAGTGGCAACAAGGCCGCCCCGGGTGCGAATGCAAGGTACTTCAGAAGCGATGCAGCGAGGTTAGGCTGTTCCCTCGTCGGCTCACCGGTAAAAGGT
>JASHSG010000155.1 GCA_030040935.1 Acidobacteriaceae bacterium
CATCTCCATATCCGCGTCCGGCATCACCACCACAGGATTCTTCGCCCCGCCCTGGCACTGCGCGCGCTTGCCCGCCGCTGCCGCGCGGCTGTAGATGTACTTCGCCGTCGGCGTCGATCCAACAAAGCTCACCGCGCGAATCCCCGGATGGTCGAGAATCGCGTTGACTGTCTCGCGTCCGCCGTTCACCAGCTGCATCACGCCCGGCGGAAATCCCGCCGCCTGAATCAGCTCGAAAAGCTTGTGCGAAGTAATGGGCACGCGCTCCGACGGCTTCAGCAAAAAGCAATTGCCCGCCGCCACCGCATACGGGAAAAACCAGAACGCAATCATCCCCGGAAAATTGAACGGCACAATCGCCGCCACTACGCCCAGTGGCTGCCGGATCATGTGTTCGTCGATGCCCGCAGCAATGTCCTCGCAGTTCGTTCCCTGCATCATCATCGGCATGCCGCAAGCCGTCTCCACGTTCTCCACTGCGCGCACAATCTCCGCCTTGCTCTCGGTCAGCGTTTTCCCACACTCGTTTGTAATCGAAAGCGCCAGCTCATCGCGATGCTGTTCCAGCAGTGTCTTCAACCGGAACAACGGCTGCACGCGATCCACCACCGGCGTCCGCCGCCAGTCGATGAACGCCCTCTGCGCCACTTCCACCGCGGCATTCACATCCGCCGCCGGTGACAGCGGAACCTCCGCGATCACCTTTGCCGACGCCGGATTGATCACATTCAGCGTTTCGGTCGCGCTCGACCCTCGCCAATCGTTCCCAATAAAATTCTGTAACCGCTCCATCTTCTCGCCTCCCTGGTTCTTCACTTCTATTAATCGGTCTGTCATCCCCAGCGAACGGGGCCCCAAACGCCCCGGGGTCCCCAACGACAGCTCCTCGTCGTTGGGGTGGAGGTAGGGGGTGGTGAGCCGAGGGATCTGCTTTTGCTTTTCCCCGCCCGCATTTTCCAAGCCTTGAAGGGGCACGGCTTCAGCCGTGCCGTTAAGCAGCAGAAAGAGAACAGGGCTTTAGCCCCTGAGGCAAGTCTTTCATCTATTCTGGGCTCTCACCTCTCTCATTCCCTCCTACTTGCTTCCTAATCCCTATTCCCTGCCTACAGAAAATGCCTTTCCTTCTTCCTTGCCTCCTCGTACTTCGCCCGGGCCCCGCGCACGCTTTCCAATTCCGAAACTTCCGCCACCGCAACGTCCCACCACGACTCGTACGCCGGCACGCTCTGCGAACTGTCCGTTTCCACCACGATCACCGTTATCCGATCCGCCGCCTTCGCCTCTTCAAGCGCCTTCTTCAAATCGCCGAGCGTCTCTGCCTTGATCGTATGCGCTCCCAGGCTCTTTGCATTCGCTGCATAATCCACCTTAAGCTCGCACCCGTCCAGTTTCCCCCTCTGGGTGTCCCGCGTCCTGTATCGCGTTCCGAATCCGCCTTGACCCAGCGACCGGCTCAGGCTCCCGATGCTCGCGAACCCTCCGTTGTCCACCAGCACGATCACGATCTTAATGCCTTCCTGCACCGCAGTCACAATCTCGCTCGGTGCCATCAAATACGTACCATCGCCCAGGAAGACGAACACCTCGCGCGTGGGGTCGGCCAGCTTCGCCCCCATCGCGCCGGGAATCTCGTATCCCATGCAGGAGTAGCCGTATTCCATGTGGTATCCGTTCGGCGTGCGCGTGCGCCACAGCTTATGCAGATCGCCTGGATGGCTGCCCGCCGCCGACACCAGTACATCGCGCTCGCCCGCCGCCTCCCAGATCGCTCCAATCACTTCGCTCTGCGCCGGCTTGACGTCAGAATTCGGTCCGCCCGGATTTAGCAGCCGATCCACCTCTGCATCCCAGCTCGCCTTTAGCTCCGCGATCTCTGCCGCGTACGCCGAGCTGACCTTGTGCGCGCCCAACGCCGCGCCCATCCGCTCAAGCGTCACGCGCGCATCCGCCACTACTGGAATCGCCCCTACTTTGTATGCGTCGAATTCCGCCGTATTCACGTTCACAAACTTTACGATTGGATTTTGAAACGCCGTCATCGACGCCGTCGTGAAGTCCGAGTAGCGCGTCCCGATCCCGATCACCAGATCCGCCTCGCGCGCCAGCCGGTTCGCCGCGAGCGACCCCGTCGCCCCAATCGCACCCACCACCTGCGGATGATCCCATCGCAGTGCGCCCTTGCCCGCCTGTGTCTCCGCCACGGGAATGCCGGTCCCCGCCGCGAAATCTTCGAGCGCCCCCGATGCCTCGCTCATCAGCACTCCGCCGCCGCACACAATCAGCGGGCGCTGCGCGCGGCGGACTGCCTCAACGGCTCGCTGAAGCGAAACCCGATCCGGCTCGCCCCTCCGGATCAGCCACACTCGTCTGCGGAATAAATCTTTGGGATAGTCATAGGCTTCAGTCTGCACGTCCTGCGGCAGTGCGAGCGTCACCGCGCCAGAATCGGACGGCGACGTCAGCACCCGCATCGCCTCGGGAAGGGAAGTGATCAGTTGTTCCGGCCGGTAAATCCGATCCCAGTAACGCGACACAGGCTTGAAGCAGTCGTTCACGCCCGTGTCCTGCGTCGTAGTTGACTCCAGTTGCTGAAGCACCGGCGCCACATTGCGCCGCGCAAAAATATCGCCCGGCAACAGCAGCACCGGCAATCGATTAATCGTCGCCAGCGCCGCGCCCGTGATCATATTCGTCGCCCCAGGCCCAATCGACGACGTGCACGCAAACGTGCGCAGCCGGTTCGTCGCCTTGGCGAATCCCGCCGCCAGGTGCACGCCCGCCTGCTCATTGCGCATCAATATGTAAGGAAAATCGGGATTCTGCTGGAGCGCCTCGCCGATCCCAGCCACGTTTCCGTGTCCGAATATCCCGAGAACTCCGCCGAAAAACGCGTGCTCGCGGCAATCGCGTTCTACGTACTGCTGCTTCAGGAACTCGATAAGCGCCTGAGCCACCGTCATGCGCCGCGTCTTCATGCGAGTTCTCCCACGCAAGGCTTCAGCCCCGTGCAAAAGCCGAAATCGCTGGCTCAGCGCGTCGAGCGAACAGTCGATGGATGGCGGCCTGGAGCTCCCTTCAGCGTTTGACCATCGGCAGCCTCGGGTCCTTTTCCTTCCAACTGCTCTTCACCCACGCGTAATCCCCATCTTCCGAGCAGGCCATTGACCGCGCCGACCCCGCCAGCGCGTTCAGATAATACACGTTGTATCCATGGGCGGCCACAACCGGGTGGTAGCCCTCCGGCACCAGAACCAGTTCGCCATCACGCACCGTCAGTGTCTCGTCGAGGCGTTTGTCGGATGTATAGACTTTCTGCACCGCGAAGCCTTCCGGACGCTCGATGCGGTAGTAGTAGATCTCCTCGAGATCAACTTCGCCGGGCGGATTGTGCACATCGTGCTTGTGCGGTGGAAAGCTCGACCAGTTACCCGCGGGAGTGAACACTTCCACCACCATCAGGCGATGAGCGAGAAACGTTGGCGGCAGCATGGAGTTAATCTGTCGCGTGGCGTTGCCGCCGCCGCGAATCTCAATGCCCACGTTGTCGGGTGTCACCAGACGAGGAGGATATTCTTCCTCTGCTTTGGAATAGCAGAAGGCCAAATCGCATCCTTCATCGGTGGTGACGGAAAAGGACGTTCGAATAGGTAAATAAAGCGCGTAGGGCAGGCCGTCGAAAACCGTCGCCCGCTTACCGAATTCAAGCCATTCTCCGCGCGAACTGTAAAC
>JASHSG010000156.1 GCA_030040935.1 Acidobacteriaceae bacterium
AAGACTAGTATCCAGTCTGTTTGGGGTGTCCGCAACCACGGACCAATATCTCCTCCACTATGAATGCAGTTGTTCCCAAGTTCACAGAGCTTCATCAACCAGCGGCGCCAGACAGTTGTGGCGTGCGCGGACGGAGTGTCTCGTCATGGCATGGTATGCCTACTGCATCGGTGAAAAACAAGCATTCCCAGCATTAGCCCGTCATCGCAAACCAGTCGCGATGGAATCGGTTTTTGGAGTCAGTGGCAATCAGGTTTTCCTTTATCCCGCAAGCGATCTTGCAGTCATCGTGAGCGAGCACAACCCCCGGGAAACCTTTAACCAGCGGTCAGGTGTAGACCACGCACGCGTGATCTCGGACTGTTTTCAACACTCGACCGTTCTTCCCTTCCGTTTCGGCACCGTCTTCAACGACGATGAGTCTCTGCGCAAGTCCATTCGCTCCAACCAGCGCCAGTTTCTTGGCAATATTGACAAGCTGCGCGGCAAGACAGAGATGCACCTCAAGATCTTTGTTGACGATTGTTGCGGCCGGGAGATCGAAAAGCGTCTCAACGGCGAGGGCGTGGGCCGCGAGTATCTGACTAACCTCAGGGAGAATGCCTCGCGGGCGCGCGAGCGGCAGACGCGGGCTCGGGCGGTCAGTTTCCAGATGCACCGGCTCTTCATTCCTCTCGACGAAGAAGTTAGCTGTCGGATCATGGAAAACGGCAAGATGATGCTCGATATTGCCCACCTTATCGACCGCAAGTGCGTCGAGCGGTACCAGAACAAATTCGCCACCACCAGCGCCCTGATGCGGGAGTGCCAGATGCAGCTTTCCGGTCCGTGGCCGCCCTACCATTTTGTGCACCGGCTGACGCGCACCGTGCACGCTCCGGCTCCCCAGGCGCCTGCGCCGGTTGGTACGCCCGCGGTCCCGCTGATGGAGCCCGCGCCGGCGCTCGCATAAGACTGCTGAAAACCCGCCCCGATGACCCCAAAAGCTCCGGCTCAGGCTGGAGCTTTTGTTCTCTCCGCCTTCCCATGCCCATTCTCCCCGCCATGGCCTAATCTAGAAATATGAGCGAGCCGCCGACCGACGGGATGAAAGCTTCAGGCGCGACGACCGAATCAGCCTTCGATCTGCTGGTCGTGGGTGCGGGACCAACCGGCCTCGCCACCGCCATCGAAGCGCAAAAAGTCGGCTTTCGCGCGGTGCTGGTGGACAAGGGCTGTGTCTGTAACTCCCTCTTTCATTATCCCGCCCACATGACCTTCTTCACCACCTCGGAACTGCTCGAAATTGGCGGGATTCCCTTCCCCAGTCCCAATGCCAAGCCTACGCGCAACGAAGCGCTCGAGTATTACCGCCAGGTCGCGGCTTATTACCAGCTCGATGTCCGCCAGTACCACCGCGTTGAGAGCGTGACAGGGAGCGACGGCGGCTTCGCAGTGCATACCACCGATCGTTTCGGCCGGGCTGGCGAACTGCGCGCGCGCAAGCTTGCGATCGCGATTGGATACTACGACCTGCCAAACTGGATGGATATCCCGGGCGAGGGCTTGAGCAAGGTTCATCATTATTATCACGATCCGCATCCGTATTACGCGACCGATGTCGCGGTCATTGGCGGCAAGAATTCGGCCGCCATCGCCGCCTTGGAGCTGTGGCGGCACGGAGCGCGGGTAACGCTCATTCACCGCGGATCAGGCATTCACGCGCACGTTAAATACTGGATCAAACCGGACATTGAAAATCGCATCAGGAACGGCGAGATCAACGCGCTCTTCTCTTCTGCGGTCACCCGCATCGCGCCTGACACGATCGAGGTTGAGACTCCCGCCGGCGCCAGGACCCTGCGCAACGATTTTGTCTTCGCCTTGACTGGGTACCATCCTGACTTTTTGTTCCTTGAGCGCCTGGGTGTGCGCTTCGAAGGCCAGGACCGGCGACCGAAGTGCGATCCGCAGACCCTCGAAAGCAACGTCCCGGGAATCTATCTGGCCGGCGTGATCGTCGCCGGCTCGCGCACCAACGAGATCTTTATTGAAAATGGCCGCTTTCATGGCAAGCAAATTGCAATGTCGCTCGTTTCGGGCACGCGGCCGTTTGAGGCAGCGCGCGACGCCGTCTCCGCATCCAGTTCGATAGACTGATCACTTGGGCCTCTTTCGGAGGTGGTCCTTGCGCATGCGCTGGTGGCCGCGATCGATTCGCTGGCAGATGCTGGCCGGTCTGCTGCTGCTCGAGGTTCTCTCCATTGGCCTGTTTGCGCTTCTGCTCGTCCGCCAGCAGAGACACGAGACTTCCGTTCGCGCCCATAAACGGTTGGAGTATGAAGCCGAGTCGCTGGCTTTGCATTCAGGCGAGGCGCTGGCGGAGGACCGGCCGGGGTGGGTGGGCCTTTCCGTGAGAATGATGGGCGACTCGCCGACCGTCGCCCTGGCCAAGGTCACCGACCGGGCGGGAAACGTCCTATTCATCAGCAAGGGCGAAGCGGATGAGACCACCCTCGAGCCGGCCGAGCTGGCTCTGATCCCCTCCATCAGGCGCGATACTTCAAATTGCCTCACGCTCGCCGGCGATCGCTGGGAGTGTGTGTACCCCATTTACACGGCAGACAATCTGCGCGGCTTTGCCTGGGTCCTGTTTGACAAAAGCGGAATGCGCGAGCTGCTCGATTCCATTTTCCGCAGCACCATGATCTTCGGTGCCATCTGGATTGCGGCTTCCGCGCTTTTGGTCCTCATCATGGGACGCACCATCACCCAGCCATTGGCGCTGTTGCACAACGGCGCCACTGCCCTGATGACTACTCCGGAAGACAGCAGCCGCTTTCCGCTTCCGGTGCCCGTCCACAACGAGATCGGCGACTTGATTGAGACCTTCAACCGCATGGTGGCTTCGCTGGTCGAGCAGCGGGCGGGATTGAGCGATACGCTTTCTCTTCTCGACTCGATGCTCGCCAACGCCCCCATCGGGCTGGCATTCGTCGATCGCAATGGCCGCATCGTGCGCGTCAACCAGATCTTCGCGGAACTTACGGGCGTGCCCGTCAGCCGCCACCTCGGCCGTACCCTGACGGATTTGCTGCCCAAAGCCGTGGCTACAGAGATGGAGGGCGCAGTGCAACGCGTTTTTTCCACTGAAGAACCGGTGCGGAATCTCGAGTTGAGCAGCGAGGTCGGCAAACTCCGCCGGCGGTGGACCTGGCTGATCAGCGCCTATCCCGTGCGGACCACTCCCAATCAGGTGCGCTGGGTGGGAATCATCGCCCTCGACGCCAGCGAACGCAAGCGCAGCGAAGAGGCTCTGCGCCGCAGTGAAAAGCTTGCCGTGACCGGCCGCCTGGCGGCTTCCATCGCGCATGAAATCAACAATCCTCTCGAGGCCATCACCAACCTGCTTTTCCTCTTGCGCAATACCGGTGACCTTCCCCAGTCAGCCGGGCAGTACGTGACCATGGCTGAAAACGAGGTGCGCCGAATCGCTGAAATCACCCAGCAGACGCTGCGCTTCTACCGGCAGCCGACGCAGCCCGGCAGGGCCACCATGGAGGAACTGCTGGATTCGGTGCTCAATCTTTATCAAAGCCGCATCCATGCCCTCGACCTGCATGTGGAGCGTGACTACGATCCCGAGCTCGCCCTGTTTTGCTTTGCCGGCGAGATCCGCCAGGTCTTCGCCAACCTGGTGGGCAACTCGATCGATGCCTCCAACGGCGGCGGGCGCCTCGTGCTGCGGGCCCGGCGCTCCCACGACTGGAAAAATCCCGCGCAATCCGGCGTTCGTTTTTCTGTGGCCGACACCGGCGCAGGTATGGAGCCCGAAGTGCGGGAGCACATCTTCGAAGCCTTCTTCACCACGAAGGAAGTAACCGGCACTGGACTGGGCCTGTGGGTGAGCCACGAAATCGTCCTCAAACATCACGGATCGATTCGCGTGCGCAGCCGCAGCGCGGCGCTTCCGGGCGTCCAGGCACAAAAGAGCTCGGGGACGGTTTTCGAAGTCTTCCTGCCCGACGACCCCGCCCTTTTCGCAGCCAGGGCCCAATCGGCAGACGAACGTGCCGCCGTGGTCGGCGCACATCCGTCCGCAGCCGATCGGGCGGCAGGATTGCCGAATTCGCCGGCGCCCCTATAGTTCCCCGGAAAATCTTGCCGCAGGGGGTTGACAAATTCCGCGCTTTATGTGTTACAGTTAGTAACACTATGGCGCGTAACACACAGTCTGGCCACGACCCGGGCGAGCTGGGAGAACTCGAGCGCAGCATTCTGCTCATCATTTGGCGCAAAGGTACGCTCACTGCCGAGCAGGTGCGCGAGCAGCTTGGCCGCCCTCTCAAGGACTCAACCATTCGCACCGTCCTGCGGCGCCTCGAAGAGAAGGGCTACCTCACTCACGCGGTTGAAGACCGCACTTTTCTCTATCGGCCCGCCGAATCGCGGCAGCGCGTAGCAGGACGCGCCGTCAAAAGGATCGTGGACTGGTTCTGCGCCGGATCCGTCGAGGCCCTGCTTGTCGGCATGGTCGATTCGAAGGTTCTGGACCGTGACGAGCTCAAGCGCCTGGCTGAACGGATCGCCGCAGCCAAATCCACACCGTCCGGTAAGAAGGAGGCCAAGCCATGATCACCGCTGCCATCTCGGTTTTGTTTGGGGCCGCATTGCGCGCCTTGATCATGGCGTGTGTTCTGTGGGCCGGCTTGCGGCTCTTGCGCGTTCGCAATGTGCGTGCGCAGAAGACCGCGTGGAGCGTCGTGCTCGTGGCTGCATTTGCCATGCCCGCGCTTCTCGCCTCGCCGTGGATGCCCGATTGGGCAGCGGTTCGGCTGCCGGCGGTCTCTTGGCCCTCGGTCTCCATTTCTGCCCGCCAGCACGTAAGCGCGGCGCAGCCTGCCGCACGACCGATCCCGCACTCGCCCTCCGCGGAGCCCTCTGCCCCTTGGGACGCAAAGATCGGCCATCGGCGTCTGACAGCGCGCAAAGATGAAGATCTCAATTCCCTGCCCGTGGATTTCGCGCCATTAGCCCCGCTGACGGAGCCTCCGGCGGCGTTGCCCGCGGCCAACGCGGCTCCGAAAGCGCACCTGATCTTCGCCGGGCTGTCCCGCGCGGCCTGGCAGCTCTACCTCGCGGTCAGTCTCATGCTGTTGTTCCGTCTGCTTTTCGGTTTGGCAACGTCGCTTCGTCTGTGGTTGCGTGCCGAGCCCATCTACGGATTGGACAAAAGCGGCCTTCACCCCGAAATCCCCGTCCGAGCGAGCCGCTTCGTTTCTTCGCCCGTCAACATTGGCTCCGGCATTGTCCTCCCGGCCGATTACCTGGCATGGGAGCCTGAGACGCTGCGCGTTGTCCTCGCCCACG
>JASHSG010000157.1 GCA_030040935.1 Acidobacteriaceae bacterium
GCGAGCTGGAGTCGCTTTCATTGGCGAGCGATCCGCACGAGAAGGAAATTCTCGACTGGATCGCTGAAGTGGCCGACACGGGCGGCTGGGTGTGAAACGCGGCGACCTGATCCCGGTCGTCTTATCGGGAGCGTACGGCAGGCCTCGGCCCGCACTCGTCATCCAATCGGATCTCTTCGCGCAGCATCCGTCCGTAACGATTCTGCCGGTGACAACGGAACTACGGCCAATCGAGACATTCCGAATCGCTGTCGCTCCATCGCAGAAAAACGGTTTACGCGCAACTTCACAGATCATGGTCGACAAAGCGCACACGATTCCGCGTGACAAGGCTGGAGCTCCCTTCGGTGAACTGGAAACCCGGACCCTGAAAGAAGTGGATCGGTCACTGGCAGTTTTTCTTGGTCTTGGCTGAATTCTCGATAGTAGAACCTCTGCAGTCATCATCTGATCCACTTATTGCCTAGTAGAATCAAGCTGAATTCCCGCCTCAAACCGGCTGCGGAGGCTTCTTGCTTTACTGGCTGCTTTACGAAAAGCTGTTTCCGTTCTTTCACCCCTTCCGGATCTTCCGCTACCTGACTTTTCGTACCGCCTTTGCCTCGCTCACCGCGCTCCTGATTGCCATGTTCATCGGCCCCTACGTCATCCAGAAACTCAGGGAATTCCAGATCGGTCAGTTTGTGCGCGAAGACGGACCCCAGTCGCACCTGAAGAAAACTGGAACGCCGACCATGGGCGGCGTGCTGATCGTGATCGCGATCCTGCTGCCAACATTGCTGTGGTCCGACCCGGCCAATCCGCTGGTTTGGGTGGTGGTCTTTTCAACGCTTGCATACGGCGCCATTGGCTTCGCCGATGACTACATCAAAGTGGTCCAGCGGCGCAGCCTTGGCCTGACGCCGCGTGCCAAGCTGGTGTGGCAGGGGCTGGCCGGGCTGATTGTCGCCGTGGCGTTAATCGTGCTGAACCAGTTCGACATGTTTTCCACGCGCGTTTCCGTGCCCTTCATCAAAAGCCTGCACCCCGATCTCCTGTGGCACGGATGGCCGGCGACGCTTCCGCACATGGCGCTCTTCGCGTTTGTGCCTTTCGTGGCGTGGGTTGTCCTCTGGCTGGTGGGCACATCGAATGCGGTGAACCTGACCGACGGGCTCGACGGGCTGGCCATCGGCTGCACCATCATTGCCGCGGGCGCGCTCGCGGTGCTCACCTACATTAGCGGCCACGTGGTCTTTGCCGACTACCTGGAATTGCAGCGCATGCCCATGGTGGGCGAGCTGACGGTTTTTTGCGGATCGATGGTCGGCGCTTCTATCGGCTTTCTCTGGTACAACGCGCATCCCGCGGAGATTTTCATGGGCGACGTCGGCTCCCTGGCGCTGGGCGGGGCCATCGGCACCGTGGCCATCATCATCCGGCAGGAGCTGCTGCTGCCATTTATTGGCGGCATCTTCATTCTGGAAGCGGTCTCGGTCATCCTCCAGGTGGGCAGCTATAAGCTGCGCAAGAAACGAATATTCAAAATGGCGCCGCTGCACCACCATTTCGAGCAACTGGGCTGGAGCGAGTCGAAAGTTATCGCGCGCTTCTGGATTGGCGCTCTGGTGTTTGCATTGTTTGCACTCACTACACTGAAATTGCGCTAGCAATGGCGCACGCCGCATCCCCTGCGGTGCACAATGAAGCTATTGCGCCGGCCGTTATGGAAACGATCATGGAATTGAAGGGCAAAAAGGTTCTGGTTGTGGGCCTGGGAAAATCGGGGCTGGCGGCAGCGCTGTTTTTGCGCCGCAGGGGCGCGCAGGTCACGGTCTCCGATATTCGCTCGGCCGAGTCACTCGCCAAAGAGATTCCTGCCCTGCTCGAGGAAGGAATCATGGTGGAGGCCGGCGGGCATGGACTGCTGACTTTCCGCCGCCAGGACCTGATTGTGGTGAGTCCGGGAGTGCCGCTGAATACGCCGGAGCTGGTGCAGGCACGTAACTTCGGCCGTCCGGTGATCGGCGAGCTGGAACTGGCGGCGAGATTTCTCAAGGGCAGGATTCTAGCCATCACGGGATCGAACGGAAAGACAACGACTACAGCACTGACCGGGGAGATTCTGAAGGAGGCCGGGTATCGAACTCTGGTCGCCGGGAATATTGGCGTGGCTGTGGTGGGGTTGATTGACGAGAGCACGGACAACACGTGGTCTGTCCTCGAGGTTTCGAGCTTTCAGCTGGAGAGCACGGAGGAATTTCACCCGAAAATCGCCGTCATTCTGAACATCACGCCCGATCACCTGGACCGCCACGGGACGTTCGAGAACTACGCGCTGGCCAAGGAACGCATTTTTGCTTTGCAGGACGAAAATGACAGCCTGGTGCTGAATGCCGACAATCCCCGCACCGCCGAGGCTGGGGCAAGGTCCCACGCGCCCGTATATTGGTTTTCGACCCGGCACGAAGTGAGCCGGGGTGCGTGGGCACACGACGGAAATGTGGTCTACCGCTCCGCACCGGGAGCGGCGATTGAGGCCGTCATACCGCTCAACAAGATTCCGCTCAAAGGCGAGCACAACGTTGAAAATGTGTTGGCAGCGGTGAGCGCGGCGCGGCTGGCCGGAGTCCCTGCGGCCGTGATTGCCCGCGCCGTGGAAAAGTTCCACGCCGTCGAGCATCGCCTGGAATTCGTCGCCACGATCAATTGCGTTGATTTCTACAACGATTCAAAGGCCACCAACGTGGATGCGACCGCCAAGGCCGTAGCTTCGTTTCCGGGCGGAATTCACCTCATTCTGGGCGGAAAGGACAAGGGCTCGGACTATGCGACACTCGCACCACTATTGCGCGAACGCGTGCGCGCGGTGTACACCATCGGGACAGCCGCGGCAAAGATCGAGTCGCATCTGCGCGGGGTCGTGCCGATCCACGCATGCACGACGCTGGCTAACGCGGTGAGCGCTGCGGCGAGGGCAGCACGGCCCGAGGACGTAGTGCTGCTGGCGCCGGCCTGCTCCAGCTTCGATCAATTCGAAAATTACGAACATCGGGGCCGCGTCTTCAAGGAGCTGGTGGCGGAACAGAAGGATTGGAAGGCGAAGCCAGAGCCCTAGGCGCCGCGCATCGTGGGTGAGAATACGATTTCAGGCCGCGCGGAGAGGCGAAATCTCACGGCGAAGGATTCGAGGCTCGGAAAATAGAGAATCATGGCAAAGCGAATTGGCGTTGATAAATGGCTGTTTTTCACCACGCTGGTGCTGGTGGTCACCGGGCTCGTGATGGTCTTCTCAGCTTCGGCGGTCGTCGATCAGGAGAAGTACCACTCGGCTTATACCTTTATCCTCACTCAGGCTGTGTGGGCTGCGGTGGGTGTGCTGGCCATGCTCGTGCTGATGCACGTGGATGTAAGTCACTACAAATCTCCGCGCTTCATCTATACCGCCCTCAGCCTTACTACGCTCCTTCTGGTGCTGGTTTTTCTCATGCCCGGCTCGCACCATACGCATCGCTGGATTCGCTTCGGCGACTTCTTCACTCTCCAGCCCTCGGAGATCGCCAAACCGGTACTGGTGCTGTTTCTGGCGTGGTTTCTGCACACGCGCCTGGGCGCCATGCGCGACTGGAAACATACGCTTCTGCCCGCGGCGCTCATCCCCGGGCTGTTTATCGTTCTGGTGGCGGCCCAGCCTGACCTGGGAACGGCGCTGGTGCTGGCGGGTGTGGCAGCCATGATTTTTGTACTTGCGGGTATGGAGTGGAAGATTCTGCTGGGCGCCGCTGCGGCCGCATTACCCGCGCTGGCCGCGCTGCTGCTCCTGGTGCCGTGGCGGCGCGCTCGCATGCTGGTCTTTCTCAACCCCGAATCCGATCCGCAGGGCGCGGGCTACCACATCTATCAATCGTTGATTGCCGTGGGTACCGGCGGGCTCACCGGCCGAGGCTACATGGAGGGGATGCAGAAGCTGTTTTACCTGCCCGAGGCGGCAACGGACTTCATCTTCGCCAACATCGCCGAGGAGCTTGGGTTCATCGGCGCCATGTTGATTGTGCTTTTGTTTGCCACCTTCGGCGTGCGCGGGCTGCGAACGGCCTTCCGTTCCAACGATTCCTTTGCGCGGCTGGCCGCATTCGGCATCACTATCACGATTTTGCTGCAGGCTTTCTTTAATATCAGCGTGGTACTATCGCTGGTTCCCAATAAAGGCATCCCCCTGCCGCTGATCTCCCACGGAGGCACATCTCTGTTCTGCACGCTGGCCAGCATCGGCATTTTGCTCAACATCAGCCGGCAAGCAGAGTGAAACGCCGAAGTTCGGGGTCAAAGATCACAGTAAGGTCATGGCGGAGCTTCGAATTCTCATTGCCGGCGGAGGAACAGGCGGGCACATCATCCCGGCTTTAGCCGTGGCGCGCGCTCTCGTGGACCGGCACGCTGCCGAGGTTCTTCTCGTGGGAACGGCGCGCGGCCTCGAGTCGCAGCTCGTTCCCGAAGCGGGCTTTCCCCTCAAACTGATCGATGTTGGCCCGTTGAAAAGCGTCTCACTCATGACCCGGCTGAGCACGATCGCGCGTTTGCCGCGCTCGATCGGCGACTGCAAGCGGCTGATGCGCGAGTTCCGGCCCGGCGCAGTGCTCGGCGTCGGCGGTTACGCTTCGGGGCCGGCGATGGTAGCCGCGTTCCGTCTCAGGATTCCGGCCATGGCCTTTGAGCCGAACGCCATGCCCGGCCTCGCCAACCGGCTCGTCGGTAAGCGGGTGCAGGCCGCGGCCATCAATTTTCCCGTCGCCGCCAAATGGTTCCGCAACGCCGAAGTCACCGGGGTTCCCGTGCGCCCGGAGTTCTTCAGGCTTGGCCCGCCCGCCGGCCCGCCCCATTTGCTCATCTTCGGCGGATCTCAGGGAGCTCGTCTCTTCAACACCTTTATGCCGCACATCATCCGGTCTCTGCTCGATGCAGTGCCCGGCCTCACGGTGCTGCATCAGTGTGGAATACGCAACCTGGATGCGACCCACGCGGCCTACGCGGTGAGTGGCGCTGCACCCTCGCGCTGGTTGGTTCGGCCGTTCCTCAACGATATGGCGGCGGAGTTTGCCCGCGCGCATCTGATCATGTCTCGTAGTGGCGCGTCGACGGTGGCTGAGGAGGCGGCGGCAGGCAAGCCCGCGCTCCTGGTTCCGTTTGCCGCCGCCACTGACGAGCATCAGCGCCGCAACGCTGAAGCGATGGCGGCTGCCGGAGCCGCCGTGGTGCTCAAGGAATCCGATCTGAGCATTCCCGACAAGCTGCTGTGGATCCTCGCCGGCCTGATCACTGATCCGGCGCGGCTGGCCCAGATGGCCGTAGCTGCGCGCACGCAGGCGCATCCCGGCGCAGCGGAGCGGATTGCGGACAAGCTGGCAGAGATGGCGGGCAGGTGAGCTGACTGCCAGGTCAGAGCTTTCCCGGTCGCTCACAGATTCATCGAACTATACTAGCGACATGCCCGAGATTCAGCGTTCTTCCGCTCCATGGCTGTTTGTCAGAGAAAGCGTGAAGGCTGTCGAATTTTATAAGGATGCATTTGGCGCGATCGAGACCTACCGGCACGAAGGTCGGGGCGGCGTCGTTGCACGCCTGTCCCTCGGCAACGCCGAGTTCTGGGTGAGCGACGAATCTCCTGAACATGGAAATTTCAGTCCAGAGACTCTCAAAGGAACCAGTTTCCGCATGTTGATCACAGACCCAGCGCCCGATGCATTGTTTGCAAAGGCCTGCGCTACCGGTGCCACGATGGTTCACGCCATAGCGGAAGGGCACGGATGGCGCGTTGGACGTGTCGTCGATCCCTTCGGGCACCACTGGGAAATCGGCTGCCAGATCTGATCAGCACGAATCCTGGGGAGCTCACGTGGCGAGTGGTCTCTCGTTAAATGAGATCCATTCCCCCTTGGTTCCAGTATCCCAACAAAAAGCCCGCCTGGCTGAACCAGGCGGGCCTTTTCATCGATTAGCGGGACTTCAATCGTCCGCCGTAAGCCGTTATCAGCGGTGTCCGCCACCGCCGTGGCCGCCGCCACCCCCGTGGAAGCCACCACCGCCTCCACCATGAATGGCGCCGCTCGAGTAACCATGCGCCACGCCGCCGCCGGCGTATCCACGTGCGGCACCACCCCCGTATGAACGGGCGCCTCCGGCGTAGCCGCGCGCGCCGTAACCGTATGCGCCACGATAGCCGAAGCCGCCGCGGAGGTAGTAACCCGGGTGGCCGTAGAAGCCCCAGTGGTACCAGGGTCCGGCACCTATAAACAGGCCGCCGATAAACCAGCTAGGGCCGTAATAGCCGTAAGGAGCGCAAGCATAGGGGTAATACGGGTAGTAGCCCCAGGCACAGTCCGGAGGACCGTAATAGCCGTAATATCCGGGAGCAACCACTGCGGGCCCCACCCCAATACCAACGCCAATCTGGGCGCTCGCCGGGACAGCGGCAAACGGCAGGACCACAAGAACCGCCAACATAACCAACCACAATTTCCTCATGACATCCTCCTTGTGCTGCACCTCGCTGGTGGTGCCCGGAGTCGCCTCCGTTCTCAGCACGTTCCGGCCTCTATCGTTTGATCTTTTGGCCAGCCTTCAATCTCTTAAACAGCATTCTGGACAATTTGTTGCGGTCCCATAAGAGCATCCATCGTCCCGCCCGAAAATGCAAGAGCCTTTTGTGGTTACGCGAGGCCGAGGATGGCTCGCTTCCGGTCCCTCATTGCCACTTTCAAGAGACGGTTCAAATTGCCAAAGGGCCCCAAAAAAACGGCCTCCCCATTCCGGAGAGGCCGCATGGTGCAGGCAGCAGAAGGCGGAGCTACCTGCGAAAACGCGCCGCGGCGAAATGCCGGTAGAAGACCGGCCCATGGCCAATCACCACGCCGCCGCGGATGATGGGGCCGCCGACGCGAACCCCAACGAAGTTCCAGTACCCGGGAACCCAGTAGCCGTTATTCCA
>JASHSG010000158.1 GCA_030040935.1 Acidobacteriaceae bacterium
GCGGCCGTGAGCGCCGGCGAAAACTGGGCGCGCATGTTCCAGCAAAAAGAAACGGCTGAGGACCTGGAAGAAGTCTCCATCGCCTATGCCGACGTGGCCGGCCCTGACGGCACGAAGCAGATCAGGCTGCCCAAGCTTTTGGTGGCGATGGGCCTCGCCGCGAGCGGCGCTGAAGCAAACCGCAAGATCGCGGAGAAGGCCGTCAAGATCGAATCTCAGGTCGCCGAATCGGCGCTGATCCCGTTCGTCGAGCGCCTGGTCGTGCGGCTGGGCAAGCGCGCAAAGGTCGCGGTCATTCAGTAACGCAGGCCCTCAAGGCGTTTGTCATCTTGAGCGGAGGCCGTCTTGCTTTGGCGGGACAGCCGAAGTCGAAAAAAGACAAACCAGCAGTGATGCAATATCTACCCGCCCAATGCAAAATTCCTTGCTGACTCCAGCAATTTCGCCACCGACTCCTTCGAGCAGGACTCGGCATAAATGCGCAGCAGCGGCTCGGTTCCCGAGGCGCGCAGCAGCAGCCAGGTTTCAGCGGCTTTGGGCTTCGTGGTCGCCTCGGGATTGTCGAGGTAGAACTTCACGCCGTCAAGATTCTCCTGGCAATGGATGGCCATGCCGGCGAAGACCGGGTCGCCCGGCTGGAGGGCGCGCGCGCGGGCGATAGCGGCGTTCTTCTGTTGGTCGGGAATGTGGAGATCGATACGGCCGTACTGGTGCTCGCCATATTCGGCCTGGAGGTCGGCGACCAGCTGGCCGAGGGTTTTCTTTTCCTGCGCCATAACGTTCGCGAGCAGCAGGCAGTTGAGCAAGCCGTCGCGCTCGGGCAGGTGGCGCTGGAAGCCGATGCCGCCCGACTCCTCGCCGCCCATCACGATTTCGCGCTCGAGCATGAGATCGACCACATATTTGAAGCCGATGCCGTGCTCAATGAGCTCGCGGCCGTATTGCCGGGCGATGCGATCGAGCATTTTGGTGGTGTTGAAGGCGCGAGTGACGGCGCCGGGCCATCCTTTGTACTTGAGAACCCAGCTCAGGAGCACGGAATAGATTTTGTGCGGGTCGACGAAGTTGCCGTGCTCGTCGGTCGCGCCGATGCGGTCGGCGTCGCCGTCGGTGCAGAGGCCGGCCTGGCATTGGTTGGCGACGGTGGCTTCGCCGAGGGCGCGGATGTTGGGCTCGATGGGCTCGGGATTGATGCCGGGAAAGAGCGGATCCGGTCTGGAGCGGATCTGCACGTGGGCGATGCCGATGCGATCAAAGATGCCGGCGAGTATGGTGCCGCCGGCGCCATACATGGAGTCGATGCAGAACTTCATTTGGGAGCCCGCGATGAGGTCGAGGTCGGCGAAGCTCTCGATGGCTTTGACATAGGCAGGCACGAAGTCGACCTGGGTAATCGGCGCGGGCTGGGATGCGCGGGCGACAGGCTTGCCGAGGAATGACTCGATGGCGGCGATCATGGAGGGCTTGCCCGAGCCCCCATACCAGCCCTTGTACTTAACGCCGTTCCACTCGGCGGGATTATGCGAGGAGGTGATCATGATGCCGCCGGCCGCGCCGCGCTCGCGGACGCCGAAACTCAGGGCAGGCGTGGGCGTGACGGCGTTGGCAAGCATGACGGGAATGCCGGTGGCCGCAACGACCTCGGCGCAGGCCTCGGCAAAAGCTTTCGATCCGAAGCGCGTGTCGTACCCGATGCAAAGACCCTTCGCAGGATCCTCCCCGGCCGACCCTCTGCGGGAATGAATATAGGCGGCGATAGCTTCGGCGGCGGTGCGGACATTCGCGAACGTAAAATCGTCGGCGATGACGCCGCGCCAGCCGTCGGTGCCGAATTTGATGACGGGTTGAGGCATGGCCGGTTTTCGGCGCTTCTTGAGAAGCAAATGAAAACAATAACAGGCAGCGAGGGGGTTGCGCACTGGGAAAGGATTGCTTGGAAAGACCCCCAATGAGAGCTAAAATAATCTCCAGGCTTCGCGAGCACGAAAAAGGTTCTTCCCCCCGGCGAAAATTCGAATCGAGGATGTTCCAATGTCGATTCTGAACAGAACGGCGGGAGTTGTGTTTGTGGCCGCAATAGCCGCAGCGGCGTGGGCCCAGAGCGCGGGCGGCAAGCAGCGCGGCATCGAGCCGGTAGCCACCGATGATGCAACCTTGAAGAGCGGCCAGCAGTACATCGTGGCCATCGGCATCGACAACTACGAGAACTGGCCCATCCTGAATACGGCGGTGAACGACGCGACGGAGTTCGCGAAGCTGCTGACGACGAAATTCGGGTTCAAATATGCCGTCGAACCATTGACCGAGAAGGCCGCGACGCGCGAAGCCATCATGTCGCTGCTCGAAGACGATTTGCCGACGCGCCTGAAGCCCGAGGACTCGCTGGTGATCTTTTTCGCCGGGCATGGGACCACGCATCCCTACAAGGTCGGCGATGTCGAGAAAGAAGACGGGTTCATTGTCCCGGTGGATGCGCGTGCGCCGGGAAAAGACGAGCACTTCAGCGATTACCTGAAGATCGAAGAACTGCTGCACACAATCGACGCGCTGCCGCCCTCTCACATTCTTGTCATCCTGGACAGCTGCCACAGCGGCATGGCTCTGGGAAACAAATTCACGACCAGCCGCGCCGATACGCGTTTTGAGAAGGACATGCTGATGAGGGTCAGCCGCAAGGTAATTGCGAGCGCGCAGGGCGACCAGCTCGCCTCAGACAGCGGCCCGCTGCCAAACCACTCTTTGTTCACCGGGCTGATGATTCAGGGACTGACGTCAGGAAGAGCGAACAATTTCGGAGACCCATGGGTTACATCGACCCAGCTTGGCGCCTACGCGCAGCACGAGGTGTCGCTCGCGGCGCAGTCGCGCCAGACTCCGGCCTTCGGAGCCTTCGACGACGACCAGGGCGGCGAACTGGTGATTCACCTGGGCGCGGGAACACAGCCGGCCGCGGCGAACGGGGATGACCCCGGAACCACGTTTACGAAGTACGAGACGCTGGAGCTCGACCGGCTGAAAAAGGAAGGCGACCGCTACTGGCTGGACGATGATCCGCTGAAAAACTTTCCCGCGGCGCGAAGCGTTGCCGAAAAGCTGTGCGAGACCGGAAAAGACACCGACAAATACTGGGGATGCGAACAGGCGGCCAGAAGCTATCGCACGGGATTAGGAGGCGAAGCGGACTATACGCGCGCGGTGAGCCTTGCCCAGCGGGCGTGCGACGGAAAAGACACCGACGGATGCGTGCTTCTGGCGGCGATCTATCAATCGGGCGAAACCATTCAACCGGACCTCGAGAGCTCGTTGCGCCTTTATCAGGACTCGTGCAACCAGGGAAACCTGCGCGGATGCTTTGGGCTGGGCAAGCTGTACGTGGAGGGCCGCGGCGCGACGAGGGATTACGCACAGGCAAGAATTCTCTTTGCGAAGGCGTGCGACGGCGGCGAATTAACAGGCTGCAATGGCCTCGGCGCGGTCTACAACTTTGGCTTCGGCGTAACCAAGGATCAGGCCCAGGCGCTGACGCTGTGGCAGAAGGCGTGCGATGGCGGCATTGGGAAGGCCTGCGAAAACATCGGACAGATGTATTACTACGGGAACGGCGTTGCGAAGGACCCCGGCCAGGCGGTGAGCTACTTGAGGAAGGGTTGCGCCGCTGGCGAGATGGAAAGCTGCGCCGATCTGGGGTTGACGTACCAATTCGGCCAGGGCGTGGATAAGGACGAACCGCAGGCGCTCGCGCTCTTCCACAAAGCGTGCGACGGGGGGTCGGCCATCGGCTGCAACCAGTTGGGCCTGAGTTACCAGAATGGATTGGGAGTGACGAAGGACGCAGCGCAGGCGGCCATATTATTCCGCAAGGCGTGCGACCAAAGCGGCGACGGGACCTGGGGCTGCAACAACCTGGGGCGGATGTACGACAACGGTGAGGGCGTGGCGCGGGATTGGCGGGAGGCGCTGCGGCTCTATCGCAGAGGCTGTGATGCCGGCCAGATGATCGCTTGCAGCAACGCAGGCCTTATGTATCAGTATGGCCGCGGAACGGCGATAGACGAGGCCGAAGCGGTGCACATGTACCGCACCGCATGCACGGGCGGCAACCTGACGGGGTGCACAGAACTCGGGGGAATGCTGGAGGGCGGCCTGGGCACAACGAAGAACGATCCCCAGGCCATCGGGCTGTTCCGGAAAGCCTGCCTCGGCGGAGAGACGGGCGGCTGCGTGAGCCTGGGAGCAATGTTTGAGAACGGCGAGGGAGTGGCGAAGGACGATTCGCAAGCCGGGAAGCTGTATGGCAAGGCATGCGACAGCGGCAACCTTACGGGTTGTACCGATCTGGGCTATCTGACGTCGAGCGGGCGCGGGGTGAGCAAGGATCCGGAGGCAGCTTTTGCGCTCTTCAAGAAGAGCTGCGACGGCGGGAACACGAACGGCTGCTTCAGTGTTGCATCGGCATATTACACAGGGACCGGGGTTGCAAAGGACCTGGCGCAGGCAGCCTCGCTATACGGTAAGAATTGCGATGCAGGCAACCTGTTGAGTTGCACGAGCCTTGGCGTGATGTACGACCTGGGCGAGGGCGTGGAGAAGGACGATTCACAGGTATTCAGCCTGACGCGCAAGGCGTGCGACGGCGGATTGGTGTTTGCGTGCACCAATCTTGCCTTCTCGTACTACCAGGGAAAGGGAACGCCGAAGGACGAGGCCAAGGCCATTGCGGTGGATCGCCGCGCCTGCGACGGTGGAGAACCCAGAGGCTGCTTCGGCATCGCCTGGATCAAGTTTATGGACAGTGAAGGCCTGGGCGGCGCGAAAAGCAACGCCGAGCTCGTCAGCGATTTCCGCAAAGCATGCGATGGCGGCGACATAAAGGCATGCTCGGCGCTTGGTTATATGACCAATAACGAGCTGGGCACCGAGCTGGATTTCGCTGCCGCGGAGAAGATTGCAAGCAAGGCCTGCGATGGCGGCGAGCCGCATAGTTGCATGGGATTGGGCACGAGGTACCATCTGGGAGATCCTCACCTGGGAATTGCGCAAGACGACGTGCAGGCGCTGAGTCTTGAACGCAAGGGCTGCGACGGCGGCCTGATGGCCGCTTGCATCTGGGTGGGAGATGCCTATCAGTACGGATGGGGCACGGCGATCGACGCAGTGCAGTCGGCCAACTATTTCCGCAAAGCCTGCGACGGCGGCGAGCCGACCGGTTGCCGGGTTGTCGGCTCGCTCTACCGGAACGGCCTGGGCGTGGTGCTGGACGAAGCGACCGCCCTGAGCTTCTTTCAAAAAGCGTGCGACGGCGGCGACGAGGCCTCGTGCGCGGAAGTAAAGGCCACGCCGTGAAGAAGTGAATGGTTTACCCGGGTGCAGTCGCTCAAGAGCTCAGGCTGCCTGCAAACGCTCTCCGCGAGTAGTATCCTTATCGAAACCGTGAAAATTGCGATCATTGGCGGCGGCATCGTGGGGCTGGCGACGGCGCACCAGCTTCTTGAGCGGCACCCGTCGATGAAGGTGCTTCTGCTGGAAAAGGAGCAGGGTCCCGGCCGCCACCAGACCGGCCATAACAGCGGAGTACTGCACTGCGGCCTTTATTACAAACCGGGATCGACGAAGGCGCGGCTCGCGGTGGAGGGATTGCGCAGGATGACGGCGTTCTGCGAGCAGCATGGCGTGCCTTACGAGCTGTGCGGCAAGACCGTCGTGGCCACGGAGCCGGAAGAGATTCCGCGGCTGCACGCGCTGCTGGAGCGGGGCAAGGCCAACGGCGTGGAAGGGCTCGAGCTGCTCGGCCCGGAGCAGATCCGCGAATTCGAACCGCACGCGGCCGGACTCGAGGGACTGCGCGTTCCCCAGGAAGGAATTGTGGACTTTGGCGCAGTTTGCGCGGAGATGGTGAAGGAAGTCCGCGCCAGAGGCGGCGAGCTCAAGTTTTCGTCGGAAGTAACGCGCGCAAGGAAAAATGGCGCTTGGACGATTGAAACGAAAACCGGCGATTACCAGACTGACTTCCTGATCAATTGCGCCGGATTGCAGTGCGACCGCGTGGGCCGTATCGCCGGCAGTGGCGATCGAGCCAGGATTGTGCCCTTCCGCGGCGAATATTACAAACTGCGCCCGGAGCGGCAACATTTGGTAAAGAACCTGATTTATCCGGTGCCCGATCCGAGTTTTCCTTTTCTCGGAGTGCACTTTACGCGGCAGATTCAAGGCGGTGTGGAGTGCGGGCCTAATGCCGTGCTGGCTTTTAAGCGTGAGGGGTACCGGCACACTGATTTTTCGCTGCGCGATACGTTGGAGACGCTCGCCTACCCCGGGTTCTGGAGATTTTTTGCTCGCTACCCGCGCATGTGCTGGGAGGAGTTCAAACGGTCGTACAGCAAGAAGCTTTTTTGCCGGTCACTGCAGCGGCTGGTGCCTGAGCTCACGATGGAAGATCTGGCCGAGGGGGGTGCGGGCGTGCGCGCGCAGGCGCTTTCGCCCGAAGGCGAGCTGATGCAGGATTTTTATTTTGTGCGGCGGGAGGGAGCCCTGCACGTTTTGAATGCGCCGAGCCCGGCGGCGACGGCCTCGCTCGCGATCGGGGATGCGATTCTGGATTTCGCAGCCGAGGCGCTGAATGCGTGAGGCGGGTCGACCGTGAGATGTCCGAGGCGCGACGCGGGCCGCGTCCACGGGGGTGTCAAACCAGCTTTGGCCAGACACCGCACGGTTATTCCGGCGCCTCGCGGCGAAGCGTCTCGGAGTGGTTAGGCATCGATGTCGCCGCCTCGCGCCGTCCCCTT
>JASHSG010000159.1 GCA_030040935.1 Acidobacteriaceae bacterium
AGGTCCTCCACGACATCCTCGAGCTGGCGCTGGCTTTCGACCACTTCGCTCATGCTCTTGAGCTCTTCCGGCTCCTGCACGCGCTCGACGAGAACCACCGCGTGGCACTGCGCCACGTGATCGAGGTTCAATCCCTCGGGAGTCTTGGCCTTGATGCTCACCTGATCGATGGCGACGCCTAAAAGGTCGGCGACCCGCGAGCTCATTTCCGCTGCGATGGGCGCGATTTTGGGGGCGGCCAGCACCAGCGTCGTGTCGATGTTCACGATGCCGTAGCCGGCGTGCTGCAGCTCCTCGAGCGCCAGGTTCAAAAAGATTGCCGAGTCGGCATCCTTCCATCGTGGATCGCCGGGCGGGAAAAAGCTGCCGATGTCGCCTGCCGCCACAGCGCCCAGCAGCGCGTCGGTGATGGCGTGGAGCAGCACATCCCCATCGGAATGGCCCGCCAGGCCCTGGGGATGGTCGATGGTCATGCCGCCAAGGCGCAGGGGCACGCCGGACTTGAATTCGTGCGAGTCGTACCCGAATCCGATGCGTGTTTCCATCATCCGCGTGGCGCTCCGAAAATGTTCCGCCTGGCCGAGCAGCGCGAACCGGCAGTTTAATCGGCTTCTTTAGCGCTCTCGCTGCCGCAGATAAAACTCGGCCAGCGCCAGGTCGCCCGGCTGCGTAATCTTCAGATTAACCTGAGAACCGGGCACCACGGCTACCGGAATTCCCGCGCGCTCGGCGAGCGAGGCCTCGTCGGTGCCCACAAAGCCATCCGCATTGGCCTCGGCAAAGGCGCGCCGAAGCAGCCCATACCGGAAACCCTGCGGCGTCTGCGCCTGGACCACAAACTCGCGCGGGATGGTCGCGGTGATCAGCGCTCCGTGCGCGGTTCGCTCAACCTGCTTGATGGTATCTGTAGCAGGCATTCCCACAATGGCGGCGCCGTGCTCGGCGGCCGCATCGATCGTGCGCTCGATCGTCGCCGCGTCAATCAGCGGCCGCACGGCGTCGTGAACCAGCACAATGTCATCGGGCCCGGCAGGCAGGGCCTCGAGTGCGTTGGCCACCGACTCCTGGCGCTTCTCTCCGCCCTCAACCACATGGACTCGCCCCAGGAATCCGTACTCGGACACCTGTGCCCCCACGCGCTCCATCTCCGGCTTGCGCACTGCCACGTACATCGCCGTCACCCTGGGTGCCGCGGCAAAGGCGCGCAGGGAGTGGATGAGAATGGGAACGCCATCCAGCGCCAGGAATTGCTTGGGCTGGGGCCCGGCCATTCGCGTGCCCAATCCTGCGGCCGGAACAATGGCAAAGACTTGCATAGCCTTGCGAGTATAGCACCGCGCGAGCTTTCAGCTTTCAGCCGGCTCCGTGCGCATCATCTCGTTTGTTTGGTGAAAACCGAAGCGCTCATAAATGGGCCGTCCCGCTTGCGAGGTGTGCAGCGTGAGCACGCGAATTCCGCGCCGGCGCGCTTCGGCCATGCACCGCTCAACCAGCTCATTCGCCAGTCCGCGCCTTCGGTATTCCGGCTCGACGTAAACGTTGAGGAGATAGCCGCGCAGCTCGCCTTCCGGATCGAATGGATGCGGCGGCCAGTCGAGAATCAATAGTCCGGCCGACGCCACGGGACGACCCCCGTCGGTTACGATCCATCCGTAGTATTTGCCTCCCCGGATCATGCGCTCGGTCCAGATCACGGAGCGGCGCTCCAGCAAGCTCAGCAGGGATTCGCTGGTCGGGTGGATCTCGCTGAACATCGCCCGGCGATGCGCGGAGATAAGAGCGGCATCGGTTGTTTCTGCGCTGCGGATTTCCATATCGAGCCAGTATAAAGGCGCGTGGCATTGCGAACGTTAGACAGTGCAGCCGGACTTTTGTGCGGTGCGGCAGAGCCCAGCGCCGTATCATCGTTGCGTGAGTCCAGCTAAGCCGCCATCTCCGCCGCTCGACACCGCGCTGCTCAGGCCCGGAACGCGGCTTGCCGTGGCGCTTTCCGGCGGCGCGGATTCGGTAGCGCTCTTGCGCATTCTCGCCGCGCGCAGTGCGGAGTTGGGGCTCGCGATTCATGCCGCACATCTGCATCATGGCCTGCGCGGAGCCGAAGCTGACGCCGATCTCAAATTCTGCCGCGATCTCGCCGACGGGCTGGGCCTTCCCTTTCACGAAAGTCATGTGGACACGGCCGAGGAAGCTCGGGCCAGTTCAAAGACCAGCAAGCCGGCTGAGAGCATCGAAGAAGCGGCGCGCCGACTGCGCTATTCGTGGTTTCGTACGCTGATGTCGACGATTCCGGTGGATGCGGTCGCCACCGCGCACACATTGGACGACCAGGCTGAAACAGTGCTGGCTAAATTCCTGCGCGGAGCGTGGACCAAAGGCCTGGCCGGGATCAGTCCAAAACTGGCGAGCCCGGCGTGGGCGGGCACCATCGTTAGGCCGCTCCTTGGCGCCTCACGCGCCGAGATCGAAGCCTACCTGCGCGAGCTTGGCCAGGACTGGCGCGAGGACACCTCGAATCGCAGCCTGACCTTCACTCGCAATCGCATCCGGCACGAGCTGTTGCCGCTGCTCGTAGGCTGGAATCCCCGGCTGCGCGAGCATATGACGCAGACAGCCGTTCTGGCCCGTGATGAGGAAGCCTGGTGGCAGGCCGAGCTGGACCGCCTGGCGCCGCAGATGATCTTGCCCGGGCGACCGGTGCGCGGAGGTGGCCGCGCGGCCGGCTCGGGCTTTGGGTCCGGCCTGGCCATCGACGTGACCCGGCTCGCCGCACTCGCGCCTGCGCTGCAAAGGCGGATCATTCGCTGTGCCGCGGATCAGTTTGGCGCTGCGCTCGATTTTTCCGCGACCGAGGCAGTACGGTCACTTGCGCTCGAAGGAAGGGCGGGCCAGAAGATCGCCCTGCCGCACAATTTGTGCGCGGAAAGAACGGCGAGGGAGTTGCGCCTGTCGCCTCACTTCGAACCATCTTCACACGGTGAAAAGCCGGCGGCTGGCGCGGAGGTTTACCAAGTTCCGATTCCAGGCGAGATCGATGCGCCTGCCTTCGGTCTCAGGCTCCGCATCGAGATTCGAGCTTTCGCAAAGCGGAGCAAAGCCGCGAATGGGCCCGCGGCGAAATTGCCGGCAATGACAGCCACCCTGCGCAACTGGAGGCCAGGAGACAGGGTCAGGCTCCGCTATTCCGGGGGCCCAAGAAAAGTGAAGGAAGTGCTGGAGCGCAAGCGAGTTACGGGAACGGACCGCGCCGTGTGGCCGGTTTTGGAAATCGGCGGGAGGATCGTCTGGATGCGAGGGGTAGAACTGGAACCAGACGCGGAACTGCAGATTTCAGCCGATTTTTCCGGCGCCGGCGCCGCGCCGGGCACCGTACAGGGCACTCAGGCCCATTGACACTCAATATCCTGCCCCTTTCGTACCATGTTCGGCCCTCCAACTTCCGCCGCCCGGGGAGTACAATCGGGTTACTGTTTCTCAGGCGGCACGCGATGCGTGTCGGTGGGGAAGAATGCGCGGTTTTTGCCACTTTACCGGGCGCGCGGGCGTCTAAGGATTGTGGCCTTTTGGCCAGGGATTGTTGGTGGGGGCGCGGTGGTCGTTTTTCCTGCGCCGCGAAAAGGAGACGTTGGTGAACTCGAGCGTTAAAACCATCATGTTTTGGCTTTTCATCCTCATCTGCCTCGTGCTGCTGTGGGGCGTGGTGGAGAGAAGCACGAACATGGGCAAGGAGCCGGAGTACGCCTACTCCGACCTCTATGACAAGGTGGTCAACAACCAGGTGCTCGACGCCACCATTCAGGGCGACGAACTGCACGGCCACTTGAAGATCTCGCCCAAGGACGAGTTCCACACAACGCTGCCCAGCAACTACGAAGACCTGCTCAAGGCGATGATCGCCGCCAAGGTGAACTTTTCCATCAAGGAGCCGCAGAACAACGTCCTGATACCCCTGCTGATTAATGCAGGCCCGTTTGTGTTGTTGATCGCCGTCTGGTTCTTTATGCTCCGTCAGATGCAGTCGGGCGGCAACAAGGCCCTGAGCTTCGGCAAAAGCCGTGCGCGCCTGCTCTCCATGCAACAAAAGAAAGTCACGTTCAAAGACGTGGCGGGCGTGGATGAGGCCAAGGAGGAGCTGAAAGAGATCATCGAGTATCTGCGCGAACCGCAGAAGTTTCAAAAGCTGGGCGGACGTATCCCCAAGGGCGTGCTGCTGGTCGGCCCCCCGGGAACGGGCAAGACTCTGCTGGCGCGGGCCGTGGCCGGCGAAGCCAACGTTCCATTCTTCTCGATCTCCGGGTCCGACTTCGTCGAGATGTTTGTCGGCGTCGGCGCCAGCCGCGTGCGCGACCTGTTTGAGCAGGGCAAGAAGAACGCTCCCTGCATCATTTTCATCGACGAAATCGACGCCGTTGGCCGCCATCGCGGCGCTGGTTTGGGCGGCGGGCACGACGAGCGTGAGCAGACACTGAACCAGCTGCTTGTCGAGATGGACGGCTTCGAGTCGAATGACGGCGTGATCCTGGTGGCGGCGACGAACCGCCCCGACGTTCTCGATCCCGCGCTGCTGCGGCCTGGCCGCTTTGACCGGCGCGTGGTTGTCGGGCTGCCCGACGTGCGCGGGCGCGAAGAGGTCCTCAAGGTCCACATTAAGAAGGTTCCAGTCTCCGAAGATACGAATCTGAACGTGCTGGCGCGGGGAACGCCCGGCTTCAGTGGCGCCGATTTGGCCAACATGGTGAACGAGGCGGCGCTGAATGCGGCGCGCATGAACCGCAAGCAGGTTACGATGTACGACTTCGAATTGGCCAAAGACAAGGTGCTCATGGGCGCTGAACGCAAGTCCATGATCCTGACGGACGAGGAGAAGCGAGTTACCGCGTATCACGAGGCCGGCCACGCGCTGGTCTCGCTCAAGCGCGACCACTCCGACCCGGTGCACAAGGTCACGATCATCCCGCGCGGCATGGCGCTGGGCGTCACCGTTCACTTGCCCGACGACCGGCATAACTACACCCGCGAGTACCTGGAGACACGGCTGGCCATGCTCTACGGCGGCCGCGTCGCCGAAGAGGTTTTCCTCAACCAGATGTCGACCGGCGCGGGCAACGACATTGAGCGCGCCACAGAGCTCGCTCGTGCAATGGTCTGCGAGTATGGCATGAGCCGCCTCGGGCCGCTCACCTTCGGCAAGAAGGAAGAGCAGATCTTCCTGGGCCGCGAAATTGCGCAGCATCGCGACTTCAGCGAGGAGACGGCGCGCCAGATCGACCTCGAAGTGCGCAGGCTGATCGACGAAGCGTATCAATCCGCACATACGATTGTGGAATCGAACTCCGACGCCATGCACCGGATCGCCGCCGCGCTGCTCGAGCGCGAGACGATCGATGCCGAGGAGCTGAAGCTGCTGCTCGAGGGCAAGGCCCTGCCGCCGATTCGCTCGTCGATTGCATCGCCCAGCGATGGCGATGGCGGCCAGCCGCAGCAAGTCCTCAAACCTGAAGGGCGCGGACCGACGGGCGGCTTGCCGGAAGGCTCGCCTTCACCGGCGTAACCACCTCCACCCCAAGAAACAGCAATCGTTTCTTGGGGACCCCGGCCTGCGGTGGGGCAGACGCGGCTTCGCCGCCAAGTCTGGTTCAAAAGGTATTCAAATGGGCTGCTCGCCAGAGCGGCCTTTTTGCTGCTCACAAAAGACAGTGGTCAGTAATCAGAGCCTCATTTCCCGCTACTTGCGGTTCACGATTCGCGACCCACGTTCTCCGATTTG
>JASHSG010000160.1 GCA_030040935.1 Acidobacteriaceae bacterium
CATGTGAATATGCAGTTGCTGCAGAAGGCTGTTCAGATAACCCGACCATCCTGCGGCCACCGTGGCTGCGCCAAATGCGTATTCCAGCACCAGGTCCCAGCCGATGATCCACGCCACCAGCTCGCCCAGCGTGGCGTAGCCATAGGTATAGGCCGACCCGGCGATGGGAATGATCGACGCGAACTCTGCGTAGCAAAGTCCGGCAAAGGCGCAGACAATCCCGGCCAGCACGAAACTCAACGAAACCGCCGGACCCGCGTACAACGCCGCCGCTTTTCCCGTGAGAACGAAAATGCCGGCGCCGATGATCGCCCCGATCCCCAGCGTCACCAGATTCACCGCGCCCAGCGAGCGCCTCAACGTGTGTTCGCCCTGCTCGCCTGCCTCCTCTGAGAGCAGCGACATGGGCTTAACGCGCAGCAGTCTCGAATTCAATGATCAACTTCCTTCCGGCGAAATGATCCAGGCAGAAGCACAATGGCATCCGCCGCAACTCGTTACGCAATCATACGATACGGCGCCAAGTTTTCCCCGCATCAGTTGTCGCCCGGCTTCAGCTGTGCCCGCTTTTGCTCGATGGGCACGGGCTTTAGCCCCCGGGCAGGGAGACGCCGCTCAACCAGCCGCTCATGAGAATTGTCTCGTTTTCAGACGGTCACTGTCTCGAATTCAGCTGGAGATCGTCTCGTTCCACTCAGGCTCGCCTCAAATCGACACAGGAGCACTGTCTCGATTCCAGACGGTGCTGCCTCATTTTCAGACGTTCGCGATTCCCGGCAGGCTCGACTGCTGCCGGCCGGCGCTCCTACCGAAGCGCATCGGCCCAACGCCGGAACTCAAGCGCCGGATCCTCCGCGCGAAAAATCGCGGCCGAAACACCCACCATGCTGGCCCCGGCGCGAAGCATCTCCGGCGCCGTCTTGAGCGTCACTCCGCCCACGGCAACGAGCACCACATTTGTTCCCGCCTGCTCGCGCAGCCTGCGCACGCCCGCCGCGCCGATCGGCGCCTTCTCTGTTCGTTTTGTTGTTGAGGGAAAAATCGGCCCGATCGACAGATAATCCGCCGGCTCCTTCAGAATTCCCGGCACCAGCGCCTCGCTTCCGCCGAACGCGCCTACAATTCTCTCCGGCCCCAGCAGTCGCCGGGCCTCGGCTGGCGTCGCGTCGCCCGCATCCACGTGCACGCCGTCAAATCCGCTCCGCTCCACCAGCTCAACGCGATCGTCGAGAATCAGCTTCGCCTCTCCCGCGTGCATTGCCGCGCGCAGAATCGCCGCATCGGTCAGCAATTCCGCCTCGCTCCCCGTTTTGTTCCTGTATTCGAGCAGCGTTACGCCCGCCTCGGCCAGTTCGCCGCCCAGTCTCCGCAAAAACTCCGCTCGCCCTGCCCGGGGAATCGCTCCCGCATCAAGAATCGGGTACACCTTCGGAAATGACCGGAACATGATTCCAGACTAGTCCATCGCGATAGACCATTGAACCCGGAACCGGGAAGGTCCCGCGCGAGAATTCATGCGCGACGAATTCCTGCTTTCTTGTCCCCTTGTTTTCTCGTCCCCGCTTCTTTCACATCTCGTCTGCGCTCGGCCCATAGATTCCCGGAACCTTCGCTCCCATCAGCCGCAGATACACGGTCAGCTGTCCGCGATGATGAATCATGTGGTTCAATACCGTTTCGCGGAACACGTTCCACCTCGTGTCATCAATCCATGCATGTCCGCCAAAAACAAACTTCCAGTTCCGGTCCCATGCCTCGCCCGTCGTCGCCAGCAGCGCCGGGCGCGTCTCTGCCAGTTTCCTGTCGAACCGCTCCAGCAACTCGGCCTTGTTCACCGGCGCATACGGCTCCCACTTGTGGTCCGCTGCAAACTCGACCTTGTCCATCGTCAGCGTGTGATTCCCCCAATCGCCGGCAAATTCGGTCAAGTGCCCGGCCAGCCGCCCCAGGCTCATTGACTTGGCATGAGGCTTGAAGTTCCAATCGGCATCGGCCGGAATTGCCTCCAGCATCCTGCGCGTCTTCGCCATCTCGCGGTCGAACTCAATAACGGTCGCCTTCTCTGCGTCCATTCGTTGAACCTCCTCTTTGCCCACACAGCATATCCGATTTCTACGTGAAAAGGCGAAGAAAAAGCGATAATATTTTCCACAGGCCGACCCTCCGCCTGGGTACCTTGCCGCCAGCAAAACCTGGCTGTAAGAATGCTAATACTCATTTTTAAATCAATGTTTTATCGAAGAAACTTCATGCGGCTCAGCAGCCCCCCGCACGCTGCGCCAGCCGCCTTCTGCTTCGGCGTGAGCGGCCCCTTTGGACTGCCCGTCGCCGCGAAGAAAGCCCCTGCTCCCAAATGGCTTTTTATCAGAAGAATGCCCCCGGCCCGACCTCGACAACGCCGCGCTAGCTCGGGGACCGCTCAAGGAACCGCTCCACGTACCCCGTATCGAATTCGCCTGCCTTGAACGCCGCATCCTTAAAGATTGCTTCGTGCAGCGGTATCGACGTGTCAATCCCCTGCACGATGAACTGGCTCAGCGCCCGCTCCATCTTTGCGATTGCCTCCGCCCGGTCCACTCCGTATGCGATCAATTTCGCGATCAGCGAATCGTAGTACGGCGGGATAACTCCCTCCGCATACAGCGCCGTGTCCACGCGAACTCCGTTTCCGCCCGGCACGTTGAACACCGCGATCTTCCCCGCTGATGGCGTAAACCGCTGCGGATGCTCGGCGTTGATCCGGCATTCAATCGCGTGCCCTCGCATCTCCAGCTTCGCCGGCAAAATTGCATCCAGCTTTTCTCCGGCCGCTATCCGCAGTTGCGCCTTCACCAGGTCCACGCCCGTAATCGCCTCTGTCACCGGGTGCTCCACCTGGATACGCGTGTTCATCTCGATGAAATAGAGCTGGCGGCTCGAGTCCATCAGGAACTCCACCGTCCCCGCATTCTGGTAGCCGATCTCGCCCATGCACTTCGTAAGCGTCCGCCCGATCTCCTCGCGCATCTTCGCCGAAACCTGAAGGCTCGGCGCTTCCTCGATCAGCTTCTGATGCCGGCGCTGAATCGAGCATTCGCGCTCGAAGAGCGAAGCCACATTCCCATGCTCGTCGGCCAGCACCTGGAACTCGATGTGCCGCGGCCGCTCAATGTACTTCTCCATGTAGAGTTCGCCGTTGCCAAACGCGTTCGCCGCCTCGGTAAATGCCGCGTGAAACAGATTCGGCAGATCCTCGGCCTCGCGCACGATCCTCATCCCGCGCCCGCCGCCGCCCGCCTTGGCCTTCAGAATGACCGGATACCCCACCTTTTCGGCCCACGCTCGCGCCTCTTCCGCCGTCGCCAGGACCCCGTCCGATCCCGGCAGAATCGGAACCTTTGCCTTCTTCATCGCCTGCCGCGCCTTTTCCTTTTCGCCCATCAGGCGCGTCACCTCGGGGGGCGGCCCGATGAACTTGATGTTCGATGCGCGGCAAACCTCGGCGAAGTTCGCGTTCTCGCTCAGCAGTCCATATCCCGGATGAATCGCCTCCACGTCGGCAATCTCCGCCGCCGAAATCACTGCCGGCACGTTCAGGTAGCTGTCCGCGGCGCGTGGCGGCCCGATGCAGATCGCTTCGTCGGCAAAGCGCACGTGGAGCGAGTTGCGGTCTGCCTCGCTATAAACCGCTACCGTGCGAATGCCGAGTTCGCGGCAGGCGTTCAACACGCGCAGCGCGATCTCGCCCCGATTGGCAACCATTACCTTACGAAACATGCACAACCTTTGGGGGAAGTGTGGTGGAAGTAATTCCGCTCATGCCGGCCGAACCGAAAATAGCGGCTGCCCAAACTCAATGGCCTGCCCGTTGGAAACCAGGCACTTGACCACCTCGCCCGAAACGTCCGCTTCGATCTCGTTCATCAGCTTCATGGCCTCGATGATGGCGATCACCTGCCCCTTTTCCACGTAGTCGCCGGGAGCAACAAACGGTGCTGCGCCCGGAGATGGCGATCCATAAAACGTGCCCACGATGGGTGATTTCACCATGTGCAGTCCGGCCTCAACACTCGCTGGCTCCGCCGCCGCTCCCGCCGCTCCTCCGGCCTGCGCCGCCGGTGTGCTCGCTGCCGCCGCCTGTGCCACGCTTTGCGGCGCCGACTGCAGCAGCCGCGCCAGATCACTCAAACTCGCCGATCCGCTCTCTTGCGGATTGAATTTCAAACGGATCTTCAGGTCGCCGCGGTCCACGTCGAACTCGGCGACGCCGTGCAGCTTCAAAAACTCGATCAGTTGTCGCAGATCCTCAATGTCTTGTTGCTTCATTCGTTCCTTCAATTCCAGTCCCTCAGCCAGATCCGCCGCTCACTGCCGTTCAAAGCTCAATCAACGCCTTCGGCGCCGGAGTTAGCACCTGCCCTCCGCTGCGCGTCACCGCCACCATATCCTCAATGCGAATCCCAAACCTCCCTGCCAGATAAATGCCCGGCTCGATGGTAATCACCATCCCCGGCTCGAGCCGCCTCGCTTGCCCGGTGCCTACGCGCGGAGGTTCGTGAATCTCCAGGCCAACGCCGTGACCTGTTGAGTGCGTAAATGCCTCGGCCAATCCCTTCCTGCGCAACACGCCTCGCGCCGCCTCGTCCACCTCCGCGCAGCTCACGCCCGCGGCTACCGCATTTACCGCGCTCTCCTGCGCTTC
>JASHSG010000161.1 GCA_030040935.1 Acidobacteriaceae bacterium
GATCGCGTGCTGGTCACGCTTGACCCGAACGCAACTGGTCGAACGCCGCAGGCACTGCGCATCATCGCCATCAAGCAGTCCGACGTGGCCAAAAAGCAACAGACTGAGGCGGAGCAGTGGAACCTGGGCGTCCATGGCCTGGTAAAGAGCGTCGATGCCTCCGCCGGCGTAATCGTTGTAAATGTGCGTGTGGGAACCGTGACCAAGGAAGTCACCGTGAACACCACCAGCGCCACGGTGTTCAAGCGCTATGCCCCGGGGTCGGTGCGCTTCGATCAGGCGCAGCCAGCGCCGATCGGGGCCATTCAGCCGGGCGACCAGTTGTGGGCTCGTGGCACGAAGAACGCCGATGGATCCTCGATCGCCGCCGACGGCATCGTTTCGGGCAGCTTCCTCTCGATCGCCGGCACGATTCTCTCCACCGACAGCTCCGCTTCGACGCTTAGCGTGAAAGATCTGGCGACCAAGAAGCCGGTGACGATTCACATCTCAGCCGATGCGCAGCTGCGGCGCCTGCCTGACACAGTTGCCGCCATGCTGGCCGCGCGGCTCAAGGGAGGTCAGGGTGGAGGACAGGGCGGAGGTCAGGGAGCCCCGGGCAACGGCGGCGGGGTACAGCGGGGGACAGGCCAATACGGCGGGGCGGGGCGGATGGATTTCGAAAGCATTATGGAGCGCGCGCCGGTGATTCAACTCGCCAGCCTGCAAAAGGGCGAGGCGGTGATGATCGTGGCTACGCAGGATGCCTCGGGCGTGAGCGCTGTCAAGCTGCTGGCCGGAGTGGAACCGCTGCTCGAAGCGCCGCAGGCGCAGGACCTGCTCTCCAGCTGGAGCCTGAGCCAGGGCGACTCGGAAGCGGGCGCCGAGTAAGTTCTTCAAGTTTTTCATTCATCCGCAAGCGAGGAAATTTTGCATTCAAAATCGCACTGCCTGATCGCCTTCATTGTTGCCTTTACGTTCAGTATTTGCTGCGCCGCAGCGCGGGCGCAGACTTCGCCCGCCAGCTCAGCTCCAGGCGCCGCAACCCCGACGCCGGGCTCATCGGCGCCAGGGGCGGCACCTGCACCGACACAGACCGCGCCCGGATCGGATTCGGCGGGGGCACCGGCGCCGCAAGCGACACCGCCCTCACCCGCCACGGCGGCACCAGCTTCAGGAGCGCAGTCCGCGCCACCATCCACAGGCCCGGCGGCGCCGGCGGCGCAGAGCGCGACGACGACCGTTGCGCCGGGGCCAACCGGAACACTGCATGGTCACATCCTCGACCCGACGGGGGCGCTGATTCCCGGTGCGCAGGTAACAATAGAAAGCGCTGCGGGCCAGAAGATGGGCAGCGCGACTGCCGACGCCGCAGGCGGCTACCAGGTCCGCGGGCTTGCCGCAGGCAGTTATGTGATTGAAGCGAGCTTCTCGGGCTTCGCGCCCTTCGTCTCGGCTCCCATTTCGCTGAGCCCGGGACAAATCAAGAACGTCGATATCAAGATGGCCATTGAAGCCGCCCAGCAGCAGGTTGTAGTGACCGACGAAGGCGCGCCGACGGTGAGCACGGAGGCGGGCGCGAACTCGAACTCCATCGTGCTCAAAGGCAGCGATCTCGATGCGCTGTCGGATGATCCCGACGAGTTGTCGAGCGAGTTGACGGCGCTGGCGGGCCCTTCGGCAGGACCCAACGGGGGGCAAATCTACATCGACGGATTCACGGGCGGTCAATTGCCGCCGAAGTCGGCGATCCGCGAGATTCGCATCAATCAAAATCCATTTTCGGCGGAGTTCGACAAGATCGGATATGGGCGCATCGAGATTCTCACTAAGCCGGGAACCGACACGCTCCACGGGCGAGTCTACGGCCAGGGGAACGACAACGTCCTGAATACCGGCAATCCATTTACTGCGGAACTGCCTTCCTACTATAGCCTGCAATACAACGCCACCCTGAGCGGCGCAATGTCAAAATGGGCGTCATTCTTCTTCAGCGTGGAGCAGCGCGATACGCAAACCGACAATGTGTTTTATATTCCCGATGGGCCGGTGTACGAGACGGCAACCAATATGTGGTCGGTCAGCCCCAATGTGGTTTCAGGCAGTCTTTTCAGCCCCGCCAACCACCTGACCGTTTCACCGCGCGTCGACCTGCAACTGGGGCAAAAGAACACGCTGACGCTACGCTACCAGTTTTTCCTCAACAATGTGAACGGCTCGCTGAGTTCGACGTCTTTGCCTTCCACGTCGAGCAGCAGCGACTCGCGGGAGCACACGGTGCAGCTCGACGATACCCAGGTGCTCAGCGACAAGATGGTGAACGAGACGCGCTTCGAATACCGGCGCGCGAATTCTTCATCGTTGCCGGTAAGCACCGCAACGGGCTACGGGCCGGCCGGCACGGCGCCCTCGATCAGTGTGCCTACGGTGTTTTCCTCGGGAGGCAACTCGAACCAGACCTCCTCAACGCATGACGATCACTATGAGCTGCAGAACTACATCACGCTGAGCGAGGGCAAGCAGGCCATCAAAATGGGCGCATGGCTTCGCGACGACCGCGAGGCCACCTCGACGGACCAAAACTTTAACGGCAGCTTCAGCTTCCCTTCGACCACGGCCTTCGTGGACACATGGAACGGCATCGTGGCGGGAGAAACCATTCCCGAAATCGCCGCTGCCTGCCCCTCAACCCAAGCGGGCGGATGTGTGCCGACTAAGCTGACGTACACCACCGGGCCGTTCGCCTTTCAGGGGAACGTTTTCAACGCAGCGCTCTTCTACCAGGACGACTGGACGGTGAGCAAATTGCTCACGCTCTCCGGAGGGTTGCGCTGGGAGTCGCAAAACCACATCGCCGACCACAGCGACTGGGCTCCACGCGTGGCCTTCGCGTACGCGCTCGACGGCCACAAGAAGGGCGCCACGCCGAAGACCGTGCTGCGCGGCGGTTTCGGCTTGTTTTACGACCGCTTCTCCACCGGCGACCTGATGAACCTGGAGGAGCAGTACAGCTCCAGCGCCGCCCAGAGCCAGAAGCAATTCATCGTCAGCGATCCCACCTGCTTCGACGGAAGCAGCCTGAGCAGCGCTCTGGCTCAGCCGGGCACAAATTGCAACTCGGGCACGGCGCGAACCTCCGCGATTTACCAGATTTCGCCCACGTATCGTTCACCCTATCTGGCGCAACTCGGCGTAAGCCTGGAGCGACAGGTCACCAAGGCGGCGACAGTCACGTTCACATACATGCACACATCCGGCTTTCATCAATTGGTGCTGCGCGATTCGAATGCATATCTTCCTGAAACGTATCAATACGGAAGCGCGACACTCACGGGGACGCGGCCCGATCCGTCGGAAGGCATCGTGGATCAATACTTCCCTGAGGCGGTACTGAACGAGAACCAAGTCATTGTGAACATTAACGCCCGCATCTCGCCCAAACTCAGTCTGATGGGTTTTTATGCGGGGAGTTGGGCAAACTCCGACGGAGGCGCGGGAACGAGCCCGTCGAACTCCAACGACCTGCGGCAGGATTACGGGCGCGCCTCGTTTATCCGTCCCCAGTGGCTCTTTTTGATGGGAAACTACAACGGGCCATGGGGAATCACCTTTAATCCGTTTCTGATTGCGCAGGCGGGCCGCCCCTATAACGTCACCTCGCCCTACGATTTGACGGGCGACAATTTCTTCAACGATCGGCCATCGTACGCTACCGCATCCTCGCCGGCCAACGATGTGGTCCAGACCGCATTTGGCGCGCTGAACGTCGTTCCGCAGATGGGTGAGACCATCGTCCCCGTTTCGCTGGGCGATAGCCCGTCGTCGGTCGCAGTGAACCTGCGCGTGGGCCGGACGTTCGGGATCGGGCCGAAGGTTGAGTCGCCCGGAGGGCCGGCACAGGGTGGAGGTCCCGGCGGTGGCGGTGGACGCGGAGGCGGCGGTGGTTTTGGTGGCGGATTTGGCGGCGGACCGTTCGGCGGAGGCGGCGGTGGTGGGCGCGGCGGCATGGGTGGCGGATTCGGAGGAACAAACGCTAACGCCAGGAAGTACTCGCTGAACTTCAATGTCCAGGCTCTGAACCTATTCAACGACATCGACCTGGGTACGCCGCTGGGCGGCATTCAGCCCGTCTTTGACCCCTCCACCGGGCTTTATGGCCCGGGCCCTCAGTTCGGCAAATCGGCGGGCCTTGCCGGGGGCATTTTCTCAACCAGCTCGGCGGCGCGACGAATTTTCTTTCAGGCCGCGTTCCAGTTTTAGAAAGAGTCAGAAGGGGCCGGGGAACAGAAACGCGGCGCTTATCTGTTTACTGCTTCCTGTTTGCTTTTTCGCGACTTACTCTGACCTCTGCTCTGTTCGTAAAGGGCGAGCCAGCTGGCCGCTGTCGCATCGATGCTGAACCGATCTGCGATCCGGTCGCGAGCCCCACGGCCACAGGCGGCGAGCGCTTCCCTGCTCTGCTTCATGGTTAAAATCATCGCCTGACCCAGCGCCACGGAATCTTTCGCTCGGACCACCAAACCGGCGTCTCCAACCAGCTCGCGCACTCCGCCGACGTCCGTGGCGACAACGGGTTTTTCCATAGCCATGGCTTCACCGACTGCGAGCGGCATTCCTTCCCAGGCCGAGGCGGAAACAAATGCGTCGGCTGCGTCCAACAGCGCGGGCATGTCGCGGCGCAGCCCAAGCCAGCGGACAAGGCCGTCAATTTCGAGTTCCGCGGCCAGCGCTTCAAGCGCCGTTTTCTCGCCGCCCCGCGCGCCGCCCGCAACCCACAGCCGCGCATCTGGTTGTTCCGCACATACGCGAGCGAACGCGCGCAGCAGATTGGGATAGTCTTTCGCCCGAGCAAGGCGGCCGACGGCGAGCCAAATAAAGTATGAATCCGCCGATGAGATTCCCATTGCGAGGCGCGTTTTTTTCCTCCGCTCGGCGCAGGGAGCGAGGCCGCCAGCATTGGATTCATTCAGGTCGATGCCATTCAAAATGACCGAGCACTTCGGAGGCGGCACCGCGCCGAGCCGAATAAAGCGCTCGGCGGCGGATTCGCTTACGGCGACCGTGCGCCAGCTGAGGAAGTCGGTAAGGCGATAGGCCAGCATGCGCCACCATCCGCCTTCATAAACGTTATGCACCGTGGACAGCGCCACGAAATGCGGCGAAGCCAACCGGAGCAAGCGGGCAAATATGTTGGCGTGAAAGCTGTGGCTGTGGACGAGATCGGGACGAAATTCGCGCAAGAAGGCGCGGGCGCGTCTAAAGCCGGCGAGAACGCTCCACGGCGCTTTGCAAATGCCGAGATGGAGAACGGGAACCGCCGTGGGCCACTCTTCAACCAGGCGCGGCATCATGACCACGATGGCGACCTTGTGGCCGCGCTTGACCGTCCGATCCGCCACGGCCAGCGCCTGCTTTTCTGCCCCGCCCACGCCGAGCGACGAGAGCAGGTAGACAATACGCATGGGGCCCGAACCTTAGTGAACGCAAAATCTATTTAAAGATTGATCGCATCGATGATACCGCAGATTTTGCAGCCATGGCGGGCCGGGAGAAGCGCCACGCGAGGGGCGTGTCGAGCGCGAACAGGCCGGGACCGAGAATCATGATGAGGAGCGCGGCGAACCAATAGTTATATGCGGAGGCGGCTTGAAACTGGTCGGGATTCGAAAGGACGCCGAGGAAGGCGGGTTTTTCCGCGGCCCAGAAGGCGACGGTCATATTGATGAAGAGAGCCAGCGCCGTGAGGCGCGTTGCCAGACCAACGACGAGCAGAATTCCGCCGACGAGCTCGACGATCGAGACAAAGAGAGCCGTCTGATGCGGCATGGGAAGGTTCAACGACTCGAAATACAAGCCGACGCGCGTCAGGTGGTTCAGCTTGCCCCATCCGTCAGTTGCGAACTGCCAGCCCCAGTAGAGGCGAATGGCGAGCAGCAGCGGGCTCTCAAGCTTTTTGAGAAACGCGCGCATGCCCCCGTATGCGACCGTGGTCATTCGTACCAGAGCTGACATAAGACTCCTTGCGATTGCGGCTGGTTCAACAACCGTGGATTGGGATCAGGCCTGGCAGATCCAGCCCAACTCGGCCCAACTGCCAAACCATTCCTGCACGCGCTCGGGACGCCTTCGCTCGGGAATACGGGAGCCGGCGAATCCAGACTCGATCGCGCGGGCAAGGGCGCAACCATCGCGAAGCGCGACGAGGGTCTGAAATTCCTCGCGCGCGATGCGCCGATAATAGACCGACAGATCGACGCGATGCACAACCAGCCATGTTCGGCGCGCACGCATCCTCG